>NZ_CATKPW010000021.1:0-30291 GCF_949767675.1 Pseudomonas sp. IT-P395 | reverse complement strand
CCCCAGATACAACACCGAATCCCTGCTGGCCAACGCCAGCGAAACCCTCGGCTCGGCCAGCGAAATGCTCATCAACTTCGCCGCCTCCCTGGAAACCTCACACCGCAAGACTGCACTGGGCATCGCTCAAGTCGTCATGCTGGGCGAACTCGCCGTCAATCAAGCGCTGGATCACGTCGAGTTGAAGGATGGCTGATTGATCGTTCCCACGCTCTGCGTGGGAATGCAGCCCTTGACGCTCTGCGTCAAATTCGCAAGCTGGAACGCGGAGCGTCCCTTGAGGCGTTCCCACGCAGAGCGTGGGAACGATCAGAATCAAAAGATCGCAGCCTTCGGCAGCTCCTACATGTGATGTCCGGTTTAGCTGTTTTTCTTGGCCTGTTCGCGGACGCGTTCTTCTTGCGCACGCGCTTCGGGGGTGAACTCGGCGCCGAAGTCTTCGGCAGAGAATATCTGACGGATTTCGATATCAGACTCCCCCGGCATTGGATTGGGGCAGCGCTTGACCCATTCGATGGCTTCTTCTTTCGACTTCACTTCCCAGATCCAGTAACCCGCCACCAATTCTTTGGTCTCGATGAACGGCCCGTCGATGACCGTGCGTTTGTCACCGGAGAAATGCACGCGAGCGCCTTTGCTGCTCGGATGCAGGCCATCGCAATCAATCAGAATACCGGCCTTGACCAGTTCTTCGTTGAAGTTGCCCATGGCGGTGATCAGTTCTTCGCTGGGCATGATGCCGGCTTCCGAGTCGGCGTTGGCTTTTACAAGGATCATGAATCGCATGGCGTTTACTCCGTGGATTGTGGGGATTCGTTGTTTAGTCGAACGAGCCACACTTGAATCGACAGGGTCTCTGGTAAAAGTGCGGAGAATTTTTCACACCGCAGATCTCATTGTAGGAGTGAGCCTGCTCGCGATGGCGGTGGGTCATATACGCAGATGTTGACTGACAGACCGCTATCGCGAGCAGGCTCACTCCTACAGGGGAATGGTTGTAGTTTTGTATACAATTTTTCGCGCATGCACCCAACAATTTCTAAACAGGGCATAGGTCGTCGGACAATTTCGTGGTTAACTTCGGCCTCTTGCATGCTTTCCAATCAAAACATCAGAAGGACTCAAGTCATGGCTCAAGTCACCCTTAAAGGCAATCCGGTTCAAGTCAACGGCCAGTTGCCACAAGCCGGTTCCAAGGCGCCAGCCTTTTCTCTGGTTGCCGGCAATCTGTCCGACGTCACCCTGCAAGACTTCGCCGGCAAGCGCAAAGTCCTGAACATTTTCCCAAGCGTCGACACCCCGACTTGCGCCACTTCGGTACGCAAGTTCAACGCTCAGGCCAACGACATCAGCAACACCGTGGTGTTGTGCATCTCCGCTGACCTGCCATTCGCCCAGGCGCGTTTCTGCGGCGCCGAAGGCCTGGAAAACGTACAGAACCTGTCGACCCTGCGCGGTGCCGAGTTCATCGAGAACTACGGCGTGGCCATTGCTGACGGCCCGCTGAAAGGCCTGACCGCTCGCGCCGTTGTGGTTCTGGACGAAAACGACAACGTCCTGCACAGCGAACTGGTCAAGGAAATCGCTGAAGAGCCTAACTACGAAGCGGCCCTGTCCGTTCTCAAGTAAGCGCTTTTACAATTGTTAACGGCCTGGCCCTGTCCAGGCCGTTTTCATTTGTGTATCAGTGTTTTGCCTCACACCTTGAAACGTAAGGTGTAAGTAAATTGCCGGTAAAGCTGCTTTGCTAATTCCCCATCAGTGCTTATCGTTCAGCCTCCCGTAAAAGAAGCCCACGCGCCCAATGGTTAATCACTCCATGCAATCGTCCCCCCGTAACTCCCGTCGCTGGCTGATCAGCCTGCTTGTCTTGTTGGTGATCGCCGTCCTGTGCTGGAAATTCTGGCCCGCCGGTTCAGCCCACAAGGAGGGCGCTGACAAGGCAGCCGCCGGGCACACCGGGCGTTCGGGGATGATGCGGCCGGGCTTCGGTGGTGGTAGCGGGCCAATCCCGGTACGCGTGGCGCCAGCAGTCACCGGCGACTTCCCGCTGTACTACAAGGCGCTGGGCACGGTGACCGCTCTCAACACCATCAATGTGCGTAGCCGGGTGGGCGGCGAATTGGTCAAGATCAATTTCGAAGAAGGGCAGATGGTCAAGGCTGGAGACCTGCTGGCCGAGATCGACCCGCGCCCGTACCAGAACGCCTTGCTGCAGGCCGAAGGCACCCTGCTGCAGAATCAGGCGCAACTGAAAAACGCTCAGGTCGATGTCGAGCGTTATCGCGGTCTGTACAAAGAGGACAGCATCGCCAAACAGACGCTGGACACCGCCGAAGCACTGGTCGGCCAGTATTTGGGCACGGTCAAGACCAATCAGGCGGCGGTCAACGATGCCAAGCTCAATCTCGAATTCACCAAAATCCGCGCACCGATTGCCGGGCGTGTCGGTCTGCGTCAGGTTGACGTCGGCAACCTTGTCACCGCCAACGACACCACGTTCCTCGCCGTGATCACCCAGACGCAACCGATCAGCGTCGCCTTCACCTTGCCGGAAAACAGCCTCGAAACCGTGCTCGCCCGTTATCGCAGCGGCGCCAAGCTGCCGGCTGAAGCGTGGGATCGCGGCGACACCAAACTGCAAGCCACCGGCGTTCTGCAAAGCCTCGACAACCAGATCGACGTCGCCACCGGCACCCTGAAGTTCAAGGCCCGCTACGAAAACCGCGATCAGGCGTTGTTCCCCAACCAGTTCGTCAACGTTCACTTGCTGGCTGACACACTCAAAGGCGTGGTGCTGGCACCGTCAGCAGCTATCCAGTTCGGTACCAACGGCACGTTCGTCTATGCACTGGACGGCGACAAGAAAGTCACCATCCGCCAACTGAAGATCGGTGCCAGTGATGGCGAAAACACCGTGGTTACCGAGGGCCTGGCCGCTGGCGACCGCGTGGTCCTGGAAGGCACCGACCGCCTCAAGGAAGGCAGTGAAGTGGAAGTGGTCAACGACAGCAATCAAGTGCCGACCACGCCGACCGAACACCTGCAAGGCAAATCTGCCGCCACCCCGACTGACGCTGCTGTTTCCGACAAGGCCAAGAAGGGCGCATGAACATTTCGCGGCTGTTCATCCTCCGACCGGTAGCCACCACCCTGAGCATGCTGGCCATTGTGCTGGCCGGCCTGATTGCTTATCGCTTGCTGCCCGTTTCTGCACTGCCACAAGTCGATTACCCGACCATCCGCGTCATGACCCTGTATCCCGGCGCCAGCCCGGATGTGATGACCAGTGCCGTAACTGCGCCGCTCGAGCGCCAGTTCGGGCAGATGCCGGGCCTGACGCAAATGGCCTCGACCAGTTCCGGCGGTGCGTCGGTGCTGACCCTGCGCTTCAGCCTCGACATCAACATGGACGTTGCCGAGCAGCAGGTGCAAGCCGCCATCAACGCCGCGACCAATCTGCTGCCAACCGATTTGCCGGCACCGCCGGTGTACAACAAGGTCAACCCGGCGGACACCCCGGTGCTGACCCTGGCGATTACCTCGAAAACCATGCTGCTGCCCAAACTCAATGATCTGGTCGATACGCGCATGGCGCAGAAAATCGCCCAGATCAGCGGCGTCGGCATGGTCAGCATTGCCGGCGGTCAGCGTCAGGCCGTGCGTATCAAGGTCAACCCGGAAGCGTTGGCGGCCAACAGCCTGAACCTGTCGGACGTGCGCACCCTGATCGGCGCCTCCAACGTCAACCAGCCGAAAGGCAACTTCGACGGCCCGACCCGGGTGTCGATGCTCGATGCCAACGATCAGCTGACCTCGCCCGAGGACTACGCCAATCTGATCCTCGCCTACAAGAACGGCGCGCCGTTACGGCTCAAGGACGTTGCGGAAATCGTCGATGGCGCCGAGAACGAGCGTCTCGCGGCGTGGGCCAACAAGAATCAGGCCGTGCTGCTGAACATCCAGCGTCAGCCGGGTGCCAACGTCATTGAGGTGGTCGACCGCATCAAGGCGTTGCTGCCGAGCATCACCGACAACCTGCCGGCCGGCCTCGATGTCACCGTGCTGACCGACCGTACGCAAACCATTCGCGCCTCGGTCACTGATGTGCAACACGAATTGCTCATCGCCATCGCCCTGGTAGTAATGGTGACGTTCCTGTTCCTGCGCCGCGCCAGTGCGACGATCATTCCGTCGGTGGCCGTACCGCTGTCGCTGATCGGCACCTTTGGCGTGATGTACCTGGCCGGGTTCTCGGTGAACAACCTGACCCTGATGGCCCTGACCATTGCCACCGGTTTTGTGGTCGACGACGCCATCGTCATGCTCGAGAACATCGCGCGCTTCATCGAAGAGGGCGACAGCCCGATGCAGGCCGCACTGAAGGGCGCCAAGCAGATTGGCTTTACCCTGATTTCCCTGACCCTGTCGCTGATCGCGGTACTTATTCCGCTGTTGTTCATGGCCGACGTGGTGGGGCGCTTGTTCCGCGAATTCGCCATCACTCTGGCTGTGGCAATCCTGATTTCACTGGTGGTCTCGCTGACCCTGACGCCGATGATGTGCGCGCGCTTGCTCAAGCGTGAGCCAGAAGCACATGAGCAGGGCCGTTTCTACCGCGCCAGCGGTGCAGTCATCGATTGGATGATCGCCGAGTATGGTCGGATGCTGCGCTGGGTGCTCAAGCATCAGCCGCTGACCTTGCTGGTGGCTATCGGCACGCTGGCGTTGACCGTGTTTCTGTACATGGTGGTGCCGAAGGGCTTCTTTCCGGTGCAGGACACCGGGGTGATTCAGGGTATTTCCGAGGCACCGCAGTCGATTTCCTTCGCGGCGATGGGCGAGCGTCAACAAGAGCTGGCGAAGATTATTCTCGAAGATCCGGCCGTACAGAGCCTGTCGTCCTACATCGGTGTCGACGGCGATAACGCCACGCTCAACAGCGGCCGCTTGCTGATCAACCTCAAGCCTCACGGTGAGCGCGATCTGAGCGCCACAGAAGTGATTGCGCGCCTGCAACCGCAGCTGGACAAACTGGTTGGCATCCGTCTGTTCATGCAGCCGGTGCAGGATCTGACCATCGAGGACCGCGTCAGCCGCACGCAATACCAGTTCAGCATGTCTTCGCCGGATTCCGAACTGCTCAGCCAGTGGAGCGGCCGCTTGGTCGAAGCGCTGGCCCAGCGTCCGGAACTGACGGACGTCGCCAGTGATTTGCAGGACAAGGGTTTGCAGGTCTATCTGGTGATCGACCGCGATGCCGCCTCACGCCTGGGCGTTTCGGTGGCGAACATCACCGATGCGCTGTACGACGCCTTCGGGCAGCGACAGATCTCGACCATTTACACCCAGGCCAGCCAGTACCGCGTGGTGCTGCAGGCCCAGGCCGGGGAGAAGATCGGCCCGCAGGCGCTGGACCAGATTCACGTCAAGACCACCGATGGCGCACAGGTGCGCCTGTCGAGTCTCGCCCACGTGGAAGAGCGTCAGGCGCAACTGGCGATCACCCATATCGGCCAGTTCCCGGCAGTGATGATGTCGTTCAACCTCGCACCCGGCGTGGCGTTGGGGCATGCGGTCGACATCATCGAGCAGGTACAGAAAGACATCGGCATGCCGGTTGGTGTGCAGACCCAGTTCCAGGGGGCGGCCGAAGCTTTCCAGGCGTCATTGTCGAGCACTTTGCTGCTGATTCTGGCGGCAGTGGTGACCATGTACATCGTGCTGGGCGTGCTGTACGAGAGCTACATTCACCCGATCACCATTCTTTCGACCTTGCCGTCGGCGGCGGTCGGTGCGTTGCTGGCGTTGCTACTCAGCGGCAATGACCTGGGCATGATCGCGATCATCGGCATCATTCTGTTGATCGGTATCGTGAAAAAGAACGCGATCATGATGATCGACTTCGCCCTCGATGCTGAACGCACCCAAGGCATGGCGCCGGAACAGGCGATTTATCAGGCGGCGCTGCTGCGCTTCCGGCCAATCCTCATGACCACGCTGGCGGCGCTGTTCGGTGCGGTGCCGTTGATGCTCGCCACCGGCTCCGGGGCTGAATTGCGTCAGCCGTTGGGTCTGGTAATGGTTGGCGGTCTGCTGGTGAGCCAGGTGCTGACGCTGTTCACCACGCCAGTGATCTACCTGTACTTCGACCGCCTCGGTCGACGCTTTGGCAAGACTAATGCTGACACTGAAGAGGTGTCGGTATGACTGTCCGAACACATAACCCCTGTAGGCCTTCGCCTGCTCGCGATGAGGGCGGCACCTGCGACATCAATGTAAACAGACACACCGCTATCGCGAGCAGGCTCACTCCTACAGGGGATTGGTGTGACGTTGGGGATTGCGTTCGATGAACCTCTCCGGTCCTTTCATCAAGCGTCCGGTCGCGACGATGCTGCTCAGCCTGGCAATCATGCTGCTCGGCGGCGTCAGCTTCGGCCTGCTGCCAGTGGCGCCGCTGCCGCAAATGGACTTCCCGGTGATCGTCGTGCAGGCCAGCCTGCCCGGTGCCAGCCCGGAGGTCATGGCATCCACCGTGGCGACGCCGCTGGAGCGCTCATTCGGTGCGATTGCCGGCGTCAACACCATGAGCAGCCGTTCCAGTCAGGGTTCGACCCGGGTCATTCTGCAATTCGACCTCGACCGCGACATCAACGGCGCGGCGCGGGAAGTGCAGGCGGCGATCAACGCTTCGCGCAACCTGTTGCCGAGCGGGATGCGCAGCATGCCGACCTACAAGAAGGTCAACCCGTCGCAGGCGCCGATCATGGTGCTGTCGCTGACGTCGGACGTGCTGGAAAAAGGCCAGCTCTACGATTTGGCTTCGACCATTTTGTCCCAGAGCCTTTCACAGGTGCAGGGCGTCGGCGAAGTACAGATCGGCGGCAGTTCGCTGCCGGCGGTGCGTATCGAACTCGAACCGCAGGCGCTGAATCAGTACGGTGTAGCGCTCGACGATGTGCGCAAGACCATCGCCGATGCCAACGTACGCCGGCCGAAGGGTTCGGTCGAAGACGGCCAGCGTTTGTGGCAGATCCAGGCCAATGATCAGCTGGAAAAAGCCAAGGATTACGAATCACTGATCATCCACTATGCCGATGGCGCAGCGCTGCGCCTCAAGGACGTGGCCAAGGTCAGTGATGGCGTCGAAGACCGCTACAACAGCGGCTTCTTCAACGATGACGCGGCGGTGTTGCTGGTTATCAACCGTCAGGCCGGCGCCAACATCATCGAGACGGTCAACGAGATCAAGGCACAGTTGCCGGCCCTGCAAGCGGTGTTGCCGGCCAGCGTGAAGCTGAATCTGGCCATGGACCGCTCGCCGGTGATCAAAGCCACCCTGCATGAAGCCGAGATGACCTTGCTGATTGCCGTGGCGCTGGTGATTCTGGTGGTGTTTCTGTTCCTCGGTAACTTCCGCGCCTCGCTGATTCCGACATTGGCCGTGCCGGTGTCGCTGGTCGGCACCTTTGCGGTGATGTACCTCTACGGTTTCTCGCTGAACAACCTGTCATTGATGGCGCTGATTCTGGCCACCGGTCTGGTGGTGGACGACGCCATCGTGGTGCTGGAGAACATTTCCCGGCACATCGACGAAGGCGTCAAACCGATGCAGGCCGCGTACCTCGGGGCCAAGGAAGTCGGGTTTACCTTGCTGTCGATGAACGTCTCGCTGGTGGCGGTGTTCCTCTCGATCCTGTTTATGGGCGGGATCGTCGAGAGCCTGTTTCGCGAGTTTTCCATCACCCTGGCCGCAGCCATCGTCGTGTCGCTGGTGGTTTCCCTGACGCTGACGCCGATGCTCTGTGCCCGTTGGCTGAAGCCGCACACACCCGGCCAGGAAAACCGCCTGCAACGCTGGAGCCGCCGCACCAACGACTGGATGGTCGGCAAATACGCCAGCAGCCTCGACTGGGTGCTGCGCCACCGGCGTCTGACCTTGCTCAGCTTGCTGATCACCGTCGGCGTCAACGTTGCGCTGTATGTAGTGGTGCCGAAAACCTTTATGCCACAGCAGGACACCGGCCAATTGATCGGTTTCGTACGCGGCGACGATGGCCTGTCGTTCAGCGTGATGCAGCCGAAAATGGAAATTTTCCGCCGCGCCGTGCTCAAGGACGAAGCGGTGGAAAGTGTCGCCGGGTTCATTGGCGGCAGCAACGGCACCAATAACGCCTTCATGCTGGTGCGTCTGAAGCCAATCAAGGAGCGCCAGCTCAACGCGCAGAAAGTCATCGAGCGCCTGCGCAAGGAAATGCCCAAGGTCCCCGGTGCGCAACTGATGCTGATGGCCGATCAGGATCTGCAATTTGGCGGCGGCCGCGAACAGACCACGTCGCAGTACAGCTACATCCTGCAAAGTGGTGATCTGGGCGAGTTGCGCAAGTGGTATCCAAAAGTGGTTACCGCGTTAAGGGCCTTACCGGAACTGACGGCGATTGACGCCCGAGAGGGAGCGGGTGCCCAGCAAGTGACGTTGATCGTCGACCGCGATCAGGCCAAGCGCCTGGGGATCGACATGGACATGGTTACTTCGGTATTGAACAACGCCTACAGCCAGCGGCAGATTTCGACGATCTACGACAGCCTCAACCAGTATCAGGTGGTGATGGAGGTCAATCCGAAATACGCCCAGGACCCGGTGACGCTCAAGCAGGTGCAGGTGATCACCGCTGACGGTGCGCGGGTGCCGCTGTCGACGTTCGCTCATTACGAAAACAGCCTGGAAGACGACCGCGTCAGCCACGAAGGCCAGTTCGCCTCCGAAGACATTTCCTTCGACATGGCCGAAGGCGTGACGGTGGAGCAGGGCAGTGCTGCGATCGAGCGGGCGATTGCCAAGCTCGGCCTGCCGGAAGACGTCATCGCAAAAATGGCCGGCACCGCCGACGCCTTCGCCGCGACGCAGAAGAGCCAGCCGTTCATGATTCTCGGCGCGTTGCTGGCGGTGTATCTGGTGTTGGGTGTGCTGTATGAAAGCTACATTCATCCGCTGACGATTCTGTCGACCCTGCCGTCGGCCGGTGTCGGCGCGTTGCTGTCGATCTATGCGCTGGGCGGCGAGTTCAGCCTGATCTCGTTGCTTGGGTTGTTCCTGCTGATTGGCGTGGTGAAGAAAAACGCCATTCTGATGATCGACCTCGCGCTGCAACTGGAACGGCATCAGGGCCTGTCGCCGCTGGAATCGATCCGCAGCGCCTGTCTGCAACGCTTGCGGCCGATTCTGATGACCACCCTGGCGGCGATTCTCGGTGCCTTGCCGTTGCTGCTCGGCCGGGCCGAAGGCGCGGAAATGCGCCAGCCGCTGGGCCTGACCATCATCGGCGGGCTGATTTTCAGCCAGGTGCTGACGCTTTACACCACCCCGGTGGTTTACCTCTATCTTGACAAGCTGCGCCATCGTTTCAACAAATGGCGTGGCGTGCGCACTGACGCCGCTCTGGAAACTCCGCTATGACTGACCGTTCGCTTTTCAATCTGGCCACCGTTCGCGGCTCGCGTTTGCTGAGCCTGTCGCTGTGCGTGGCGATGCTCAGTGCCTGCGCCGTCGGCCCGGACTACCAACGGCCGCAAACTGCGGAAATCGCCCAGTACAAGGAGGCCGAGGGCTGGACTCAGGCCAACCCGAGCGATTCACTGGCCCGTGGGGCCTGGTGGGAGTTGTATGGCGATCAGCAGCTCAACGGCTTGATCGAGAAACTCAACAATTCCAACCAGACCGTCGCGCAGTCGGAAGCCCAGTACCGTCAGGCTCAGGCGTTGGTGCGCAGTGCCCGTGGCGCGTTTTATCCGAAAGTAGACTTGAGCCTCGGCAAGACCCGCTCCAGTCAGGGCACTGGCAGCAGCAGTTCGAGTCTGAGCAGTTCTTCCAGCGGTATCCGCGACACCTATAACGCCGAACTGGGCGTCAGTTGGGAAGCGGACGTGTGGGGCAAGCTGCGCCGTGGACTGGAAGCCGATGAGGCCAGCGCTCAGGCCAGTTTTGCCGATCTGGCGGCCATGCGCCTGAGCCAGCAATCGGAGCTGGTGCAGAACTACCTGCAACTGCGCGTGATCGATCAGCAGAAACGCCTGCTCGAAGCCACGGTCGCCGCCTACGAACGCTCGTTGAAGATGACCCAGAACCAGTACCGCGCCGGGGTTTCCGGGCGCGATGCGGTGGCGCAGGCACAGACACAACTGAAAAGCACCCAGGCCGATCTGGTTGACCTGATCTGGCAGCGCGCGCAATTCGAAAATGCGATTGCCGTGCTGACCGGGCAAGCCCCGGCGGATTTCAACATTGCCGAAGTGCAGACCATTCCGAAGCTGCCGCAAGTGCCGTTGAGCCTGCCCTCGCAGTTGCTCGAGCGGCGCCCGGACATCGCTTCGGCGGAGCGTTCGGTGATCGCTGCCAACGCCAACATCGGCGTGGCCAAAGCGGCGTATTACCCGGATCTGAGCTTGAGTCTGAGCGGCGGCTACAGCAGCAGTACTTCGCAGAACCTGGTCAGCCTGCCCAACCGTTTCTGGTCGGTGGGGCCGAAACTGGCGCTGCCGCTGTTTGACGGTGGCATTCGTTCGGCGGAAGTCGACCGCACCGAGGCGGTGTATGACCAGACCGTGGCCAAGTACCGTCAGACCGTGCTCGACGGTTTCCGCGAAGTGGAAAACTATCTGGTGCAGCTCAAGGTGTACGAAGACGAAGCGGCGGTGCGCCAGGAGGCGCTCGATGCGGCGCGCGACTCCCTGCGCCTGACGGAAAACCAGTACAAGGCCGGGCTGATTGCTTACATCGACGTCGTGGTGGTGCAAGCCACGGCGCTGAGCAATGAGCGCAGCGTGCTGAACATTCTGCAAAGCCGCTTGATTGCTAGCGTGCAATTGATTGCGGCGCTGGGCGGTGGTTGGGACGGGCAGCTGGATGTGAGCGATAACACCCGCTGAAGGTTGGCTTCACTGATCGTTCCCACGCTCTGCGTGGGAATGCAGCCCGGGACGCTCCGCGTCCCATCCAGAGCCGAACGCAAAGCGTCCGCAGAGGCATTCCCACGCAGAGCGTGGGAACGATCGGGTAAAGCCGTGAGCGCTGGGCAAGAGCCTCGTCGGACGATCGAACAAGCGTTTCATCGGCTTGATGGCCAATTGCTCACTTTGTCAGTGCGTTCTTCTGTGCAATCAGTACAATCGCCGCCTTTGCCCGACCGAGAACGGACGCAATCCGCGTTGGGTGGCCACGAGAATTCCCATGCTCATCGGTAGTTATTCCTCCACGCTGGTTTTCATTTCGTTGTGTGTGGCGATTCTCGCTTCCTACACCGCGCTCGACCTTACCGGTCGCATTGCCACGGCCAAGGGCCGGGCGGTGCATTTCTGGACCGCCGGCGGTGCGTTTGCCATGGGCATCGGCGTCTGGTCGATGCATTTCATTGGCATGCTGGCCTTCAAACTGCCGATCGATCTGGGCTATGACATCGCCCTGACCGCGCTGTCGCTGCTCATCGCCGTGTTGTCCTGTGGATTCGCCTTATGGTTGGTCAGTCAGCCGAAACTGCCGATTCTGCAACTGGCGTTCGGCGCGCTGATCATGGGCAGCGGGATCAGTGCCATGCACTACACCGGCATGGCGGCGATGCGCATGACGCCGGGGATCGATTACGATCCGACGTTGTTTGGCGCTTCGCTGCTGATTGCCGTCGGCGCCTCGGCGGCGGCACTGTGGATCGCTTTCCGCCTGCGTCAGCATTCGCCTTATGTGCGACTGATTCGGGGCGGGGCGGCGATCATCATGGGCATCGCCATTGTCGGCATGCATTACACCGGCATGGCCGCCGCGCAGTTTCCTGATGGCAGTTTCTGTGGTGCCACCGTCAATGGCTTGAAGGGCAACGGCCTCGACAGTCTGGTGTTGATCACCACGTTGGCAGTGCTGTCGATTGCCTTGCTCACATCGATTCTCGACGCACGCCTGGAAGCGCGCACCGCTGATCTGGCGCACTCATTGACCGTGGCCAACCGCGAACTCACGCAACTGGCCCTGCACGACACCTTGACCGGCCTGCCGAACCGCATGCTGCTGGATGACCGGATCAATCAGGCGATGAAAAAGGTCCATGAGCAGGGTGGCTGTTTTGCTTTGATGTTCATCGATCTGGACGGCTTCAAACCGGTCAACGATGCGTTCGGTCACCATATGGGCGACCAGTTATTGCGGGAAGTGGGCTTGCGTCTGCGTGAAGACTTGCGCGGTCCGGACACACTGGCGCGAATCGGCGGCGATGAATTCGTGCTGCTGGTGCGTCTGACCGAACCCGATGACGCACTGGGACTGGCGGCACGTCAGGTCGGCCTGATCGCGCAATCATTCCGCGTCGCCGAACATGATTTGCAGATATCCGCCAGCGTCGGCATCGCCCTGTACCCGGGGAATGGCCAGACCGCGCAGGAACTGCTGATGAACGCCGACGCGGCGATGTACCACGCCAAGGGCGGCGGCAAGAACGGTTACAGCTTTTTCGACGCGTCGATGAACAACAACGCGCGCAAGCAGTTGCAGTTGTTGCAGGACCTGCGCGCAGCGCTGGAGCACAGCCAGTTCAGTTTGCATTACCAGCCGAAGTTCGACGCCGCCAACGGCCGTCCGGTCGGGGCTGAGGCGTTGCTGCGTTGGCAGCATCCGATTCACGGCATGCTGATGCCGGACAAGTTCATCGAACTGGCGGAGAAATCCGGGCTGATCATTCCGATCGGTGAATGGGTGCTCAATGAAGCCTGTCGGCAAATGCGCGAGTGGTACGTGCTCGGTTACACCGATTGGCGTATCGCGGTGAACCTGTCGGCGCTGCAGTTCTGCCACGCCGGACTGGTACGCAGCGTGGCCAAGGCGTTGGCCACGCATCACTTGCCGGCGAACAGCCTGACCCTGGAAATCACCGAGACCACGGCCATGAGCGATGCCGATGCGAGCATGACGGTGTTGCAGGAGTTGTCGGACATGGGCGTCGATCTGTCGATCGATGACTTCGGCACGGGTTATTCCAGCCTGATGTACCTCAAGCGTTTGCCGGCCAACGAGCTGAAGATCGATCGTGGCTTTGTGCGCGATCTGGAGCATGACAGTGACGATGCCGCGATTGTTTCGGCGATTGTCGCATTGGGCCAGGCGCTCGGTTTGCGCATTGTCGCTGAAGGTGTTGAAACCGGTGTGCAGCAGGCGTTTCTGACTGAGCTGGGATGTGATTCGTTGCAGGGTTATCTGTTGGGGCATCCGATGCCGGCGGACAGATTCATGCAGGATATTGCGCGCGGCAAGCCGGTGGCGGCGGTCTGATCGACCGCGCTATCGTTCTTCGCGAGCAGGCTCGCTCCCACAGGGACGGCGTGGTGCACGAATGGGAGCGAGCCTGTTCGCGAAGGCGTCCGGCCAGACACAACAGACCTCATGCAAAACCCGCCAATGGCGGTTATTCTTCCCCCCGACTGTTACGTGTGCATTGGGGGAGAAAGGCCAGCATGGATAAAGTCATTGTGATCACCGGTGGCGGGCGCGGGATTGGCGCCGCCACGGCGCTGTTGGCTGCCGAGCAAGGCTATCGGATCTGCATCAACTATGAGCAAGACGAGCAGGCTGCGCAAAGCGTGCTGGAGCAAGTCCGTGCATTGGGCGCACACGCCATCGCCGTGCGCGCTGACGTCAGCATCGAAGACGAAGTGATCGCGCTGTTCCAGCGGGTCGACAGCGAATTGGGCCGTGTCACTTCGCTGGTGAACAACGCTGGTACCGTCGGACACAAATCGCGGGTCGATGAAATGTCCGAATTCCGCATTCTGAAAATCATGAAAACCAACGTTCTGGCGCCGATCCTCTGCGCCAAGCACGCGATTCTGCGCATGTCGCCCAAGCACGGCGGGCAGGGCGGCAGTATCGTCAACGTGTCGTCAGTGGCTTCACGCCTTGGTTCGCCCAACGAGTACGTCGATTACGCGGCCTCAAAAGGTGCGCTCGACACCTTCACCATCGGCTTGTCCAAGGAAGTCGCGGGCGAGGGGATTCGGGTCAACGCGGTGCGCCCGGGTTACATCTACACCGATTTCCACGCGCTGAGCGGCGATCCGGATCGGGTCAGCAAGCTGGAGTCGGCGATTCCGATGGCCCGTGGCGGGCGGCCGGATGAGGTGGCGGAGGCGATTGTCTGGTTGTTGTCGGACAAGGCTTCGTATGCGACCGGGACGTTTGTTGATTTGGGTGGCGGGCGCTGATCGTTGGGATTTGTGTTGCCTGATCCGGCCCCATCGCTGGCAAGCCAGCTCCCACAGGTTTCTGTGTCGTACACAACATACGCGGTGACATAGAACACTGTGGGAGCTGGCTTGCCAGCGATGGGGCCAGTGCAGTCAGCAACAATCTGTCAGAACGACCGCACAATCCGCCCCAACGTCTCCATGGCCTTTTCCGAATCCTCGGTCCACGGGCTGCCATAGTTCAACCGAATACAATTCCTGAACCGCTGCGTCGGCGAAAAGATCGGCCCCGGTGCAATGCTGATGCCTTGCGCCAGTGCCATCTGAAACAACTTCAACGAATCCATCTGCGGCGGCAATTCCAGCCACAAAAAGTAGCCGCCCGCCGGTTGGCTGACCCGCGTCTGCGCCGGGAAATAGCGGGCGATCGCCGCAAGCATCGCGCTCTGCTGTTCTTCCAGCGCATAACGCAATTTGCGCAGGTGCCGATCGTAACCGCCGTGTTGCAGATAGTCGGCAATCGCCGCTTGCGCCGGCATTGAGGCACACAGTGAGGTCATCAGTTTCAGCCGTTCGATCTTTTGCGCGTAGCGGCCGGCGGCGACCCAGCCGATGCGGTAGCCGGGGGCCAGGCTCTTGGCGAACGAGCCGCAGTGCATCACCAAACCCTCAGTATCGAAGGCCTTGGCTGGTTTTGGTGCCTGCTGGCCGTAATAGAGTTCGGCGTAGACATCATCTTCGATCAGCGGCACCTGATGGCGGCGCAGCAGTTCGACCAATTCCTGTTTCTTCGCCTCGGGCATGGTGGCGCCCATCGGGTTCTGGAAGCTGGTCATGCACCAGCAAGCCTTGATCGGGTGGCGTTCCAGGGTTTGCGCGAGCACGCCGAGGTCGATGCCATCGCGCGGGTGCACGGGGATTTCCACGGCTTTGAGTTTCAGCCGTTCCAGAACTTGCAGACTGGCGTAGAACGCCGGCGCTTCGATGGCGACCAGATCGCCCGGTTCGGTGACGGCTTGCAGGCACAGGTTCAGCGCTTCGAGGGCGCCGTTGGTGATCAGCAACTCTTCCATCGGCAGCATCAGGCCGCCGACCATGTAGCGCAGGGCGATCTGCCGGCGCAGTTGCGGGTTGCCCGGCGACATGTCGGTGACGACCATGCGCGGGTCCATCTCGCGGGCGGCACTGGCCAGCGAGCGCGACAGGCGTTGCAGCGGGAACAGCGTCGGGCTGGGGAACGCTGAGCCGAAGGGCACGGTGCTCGGGTCCTTGATCGAATCGAGGACCGAGAACACCAGTTCACTGACGTCGACTTCGGTGGAGTCGTTGACGTGGCTGCTGATCACCGGCTCCGAGAACGGGCTTGGCGCGTGAGTGTTGACGAAGTAGCCGGAGCGCGGTCGGGCGCGGATCAAGCCACGGCGTTCAAGCAGGTAATAGGCCTGGAATACCGTGGACGGGCTGACGCCGTAGGTCTGGCTGGCGTAACGCACCGAAGGCACGCGCTGGCCGGGGCCGAGGACGCCGGAGCGGATCAGTTCAGCGATGTCGTCGGCGAATTTTTCGTAGCGTTTCATCGAGGAGCCTTGGTGCTGGTTGATGATGAGGTGTGTCAGGGGAACAGCCCCTCACCCTAGCCCTCTCCCAGAGGGAGAGGGGACTGATCGGGGGATGCTTGTGAACTACACCGACCTGAAAGTGATTCGCTGAATCCATAATCGACTCGGCCTGAAAGTGCTTTGCTGAATCCCAATTGACTCGGCCTGAAAGTGCTTTGCTGAATCCCAATCGACTCGGTCTGAAAGCGTTTTGCTGAATCCCAATCGACTCGGTCTGAAAGCGTTTTGCTGAATCCATAATCGACTCGGTCTGTCAGGTCGATGTATAGCGACAGACACCTCGGTCGGCCCCCTCTCCCTCTGGGAGAGGGCTGGGGTGAGGGAGCGGATTCTAACGGCTCAGCGATTCATCGGCGCAACAAACCTGCTCTTCGCCACGCTATAAACCTCAGGCTCATCACTGTCGGCAATCTTGAAGCTCAAGGTCTGCGAACTGCTGGCCGGGCGCTCCGTGGTCATCGCCACCGACACCGGCACATCGACAATTTCCCCAGGTGCGAGGCTCAGTTGAGTCTTGCCTTGCAACTGGAAGCCATCGCCGTCGACCAGGCTGAGGTGGTAGTCCTGACGTTGCTGGGTCTTGTTGATGACTTTGAGGGTGTAGATGTTTTCGATCTGGCCCTGACCGTTTTCACGGAACAAGCCGCGATCCTTGGTCACGTCCAGCGAGACCATCGGCCGTTCGACCAGCGCCAATGCCAATGCGCCGATCATCGCCACCAGCACCACGGTGTAACCGATCAAACGCGGACGCAGCAGGTGAGTCTTGCCACCCTGCAATTCGCGCTCGGAACTGTAGCGGATCAAACCACGCGGGTAGTTCATCTTGTCCATGATCGAGTCACAGGCGTCTATGCACGCCGCGCAACCGATGCATTCCATCTGCAGGCCATCGCGGATGTCGATGCCGGTCGGGCAGACCTGCACGCACAACTGACAGTCGATGCAATCACCCAGACCGGCTTCAAGCGGTTTCACGTCGCGTTTACGCGGGCCACGGTTTTCGCCACGGGCCACGTCGTAGGAAATCGCCAGGGTGTCTTTGTCGAACATCACGCTCTGGAACCGCGCATACGGACACATGTGCATGCACACCGCCTCGCGCAGCCAACCGGCGTTGATGTAGGTGGCAGCGGTGAAGAACAGCACCCAGAACAGGCTGACGCCGCCGATTTGCAGGGTCAGCAACTCTTCGGCCAGTGGCCGGATCGGCGTGAAGTAACCGACGAAGGTCAGGCCGGTGAGCACGCTGATCGCCAGCCACAAGGTGTGTTTGGCGGCGCGCCGCGCCAGTTTGTTCAGGCTCCACGGCGCAGCTTGCAGTTTGATCCGCTGGTTGCGCTCGCCTTCGGTGATCTTCTCGCACCACATGAAGATCCATGTCCAGGAACTCTGCGGGCAGGTGTAGCCGCACCAGACCCGGCCGGCAAACACGGTAATGGCGAACAAACCGAAGGCGGCGATGATCAACAGCGCCGAGAGCAGGATGAAATCCTGCGGCCAGAACGTCGCGCCGAAGATGTGGAATTTGCTTTCGGACAAATCCCAAAGCACCGCCTGACGGCCGCCCCAGTTCAGCCACACGGTGCCGAAAAACAGCACGAACAGAAATCCCGCGCCGCTCATGCGCAGGGTGCGGAACAGGCCGGTGAAGCTGCGGGTGTGGATCTGGTTGTCGCTGGACTTGGCCGTCGCCTTCATTGGGCGTGCGGGCACCTTCTTTATAGTCGGGGATGCTTCTACGGTTCGGACGGGGATTTGTTCGCTCATGATTATTCGCTCATCAGCCTCCATCAGGCCAGCGCACTATGAGCTTCGATCTGTTTGCATAACAGACTCAGGTATTTCAATAAAAAGCGGATCAGATGAGATTTTGGGTAGCGTCTGCGACAACTTGAAGCAGCGCGCAGGCAAAGGCGCAAACGCCTATCGCAGACGTTTGCGCGGGGTGTTGATCGAAGTCAGTCAAATCACCGAATCACTCTCGTCGGCTTTCAGGTGTTTGCGGCCGTCTTTGGCGCCTGCGACGGTCAAGGCGTCAGCCTCTGCCTCTGTGATGTAAACGCGCCGGCCTTCTATTTCCACGAATGACATGGATTTTTCGCTATCTGTCATGACTTCCAGAGTGTCGCAAATGCGAATTTCCTCGCCGTGTTCGACGGCGAAAAAACACACTTTTTGTTCGGGGTTGGATTCATCGACTCGAAGAGGCATGGGAGCAGTCCTTTTTTCAGGGAGGTCTGCAAGGTTAGGGCGCGCGCGTTGCCGATCGTTCTGCGCAACTGATTAATGGTCGCCGCTGTCCATCGTTTACCGACTAATAACAAGGACTGCACGATGAACGCGTGGTGGCATGAAGTGTGGGAAACCCTGCAAGCGGAATTCGCCGACGTTGGTGATGCTTCGCAATTGACGCGGATTACCGTTCGCCTGCTGATGGCGGCGGTGCTGGGCGGGATTCTGGGGTTTGAGCGCGAGCACAAGGGTAAGGCTGCCGGGGTGCGCACGCACATGCTGGTAGCGCTTGGGGCCGCGCTGTTTGTGCTGGTGCCGCAAACGTCAGGGGCGGAGTCGGATGCGATGAGCCGGGTGGTGCAGGGGGTGATCGCCGGGATCGGCTTTCTCGGTGCCGGGACTATCCTGAAAAACAAGGAAGGCGATGAAGGCCATGTCAAAGGCCTGACCACGGCTGCCGGGCTGTGGATGACCGCGGCCATTGGTGTCGCGGCCGGATTGGGCAGGGAGGCAACGGCGCTGCTCAGTACCTTTCTGGCGCTGGGGATTTTCAGCGTGATGCCGCGCATCGTGAAGCTCTTCGAAAAGGACGAGGAAAAAACTGATGACCACTGATCATTCCTGCGCCGGATGATCGTTGCCACGCTCTGCGTGGAAACGCCTCAATGGACGCTATGCGTCCGCTTTGGGACGCTATGCGTCCCGGGCTGCATTCCCACGCGGAGCGTGGGAACGATCAGTTAACGATCAATCAGACGATGACGGGTGGCATCGTCGTCGGTGGTTCTTCTTTGGGCGGCGGTGTGGTTCCCGGTGGTTCCTGCTCGGGAATCGGCTGCGGCTCGGTCTCGGGAAGAGTGGGTTTGTCGATGTTCGGATCAGGCGTTTCGGCCGGGATCGGGATGTTCATCTGATGACCTCCGTGTGGCACATGGCGTGAGAAGTGCTTAAGTGGATTGACCACCTCGTGGCGAATTCGATCCGCTTTTCTGACACGGCAATTTCATCTGAACTTTTCCCGGCGCCGGTCGCTCGGAACCTAAGTGAGTTCATTGCGGGGCAGGCGCAGCGTTGCGAACACTGACCCGGCACAAGAGCGTCCTTGGGGCGTTAAGGAGAGATGCTCAATGACGGCTGAAAAACCTTCTGAATTAAGCTACAACCCGCACATGCCGCTGTCGCAGGCCTTGCTGCTGCCGCGAATTGCCATTGAAAACACCATGCCGACCCTCGATGGCGGGCAGTTCGCCGTGAAGTCGATTGCCGGCCGTGAAATTGTGGTCACCAGCAAAGTGTTTGCCGACGGTCACGACAAACTCGCCGTGCGCATTCGCTGGCGCGAGGAAGGCGAGGAGACCTGGCAGACCGAGGTCATGGCTGATCAGGGCAACAATGGCTGGCAAGGCCAGTTCCGCCCTGAGCATCAAGGGCGTTTCCTCTATTGTATCGAAGCGTGGATCGACCATTTCGCCAGTTTCCAGTATGAACTGGAGAAGAAACACAGCGCCGCCGTACCCGTTTCGCTGGAGTTGCAAGAAGGCCGAACCATGGTGCAACAGGCCGCCGAACGCAGCGAAGGCCAGCTCAGCGAACAGCTTGCCGCGTTGCACCACGAGTTGTCCGGGCTGCTCGAAACCGAGCAAGTCGCGTTGTTCCTGCACTCGCGCAGTGCGCAATTGATGGCTGAGGCCGATCATCGCGCCTATCTGAGCGTCAGTCCGGAATTCCCGGTGGACGTCGAACGCGAACTGGCCGAATTTGCCAGTTGGTATGAACTGTTTCCGCGCTCGATCACCGACGATCCCCACCGTCACGGCACCTTCAATGACGTGCACGCGCGTTTGCCGATGATTCAGGACATGGGTTTCGACGTGCTGTACTTCACGCCGATCCATCCGATTGGCCGCGCCCATCGCAAGGGCCGCAACAACTCCCTGACCGCCGGCCCCGATGATCCGGGCAGTCCTTATGCCATCGGCAGTGAGGAGGGCGGCCACGAGGCCATTCACTCGCAACTCGGCACCCGCGAAGACTTCCGCCGACTGGTGGCCGCTGCTGCCGATCATGGTCTGGAAATCGCCCTCGATTTTGCCATTCAGTGTTCCCAGGATCACCCGTGGCTCAAACAGCATCCGGGCTGGTTCAACTGGCGTCCCGACGGCACGATCAAATACGCGGAAAACCCGCCGAAGAAATATCAGGACATCGTCAACGTCGACTTCTATGCGCCGGACGCGATTCCGAGCCTGTGGGTCGAGTTGCGCGATATCGTCATCGGTTGGGTCGAGGAGGGCGTGAAGACCTTTCGCGTCGACAATCCGCACACCAAACCGCTGCCGTTCTGGCAATGGCTGATCGCTGATGTGCGGGCGCTGTACCCGGAAGTGATCTTCCTCGCCGAAGCCTTCACCACGCCAGCGATGATGGCGCGGCTGGGCAAGGTCGGTTACACCCAGAGCTACACCTACTTCACTTGGCGCAACAGCAAGGCTGAGCTGGCGACCTATTTCACTGAGCTGAATGAATCGCCGTGGCGCGAATGCTACCGGCCGAACTTCTTCGTCAACACGCCAGACATCAACCCGGCGTTCCTCCACGAATCCGGGCGTCCGGGATTTTTGATTCGTGCGGCGCTGGCAACCATGGGCTCGGGCTTGTGGGGGATGTATTCGGGGTTCGAACTGTGCGAATCGGCTCCGGTGCCGGGCAAAGAAGAATACCTCGACTCGGAGAAGTACGAGATCCGCGTCCGCGACTTCACAGCGCCCGGCAACATCATTGCCGAGATCGCCCAACTCAACCGTATCCGCCGGCAGAACCCGGCGCTGCACACGCATCTGGGCCTGAAGGTCTACAACGCCTGGAACGACAACATTCTGTATTTCGGCAAGCGCAGCTTCGACGGCAGCAATTTCATTCTGGTCGCGGTCAGCCTCGATCCGCACAACGTGCAGGAGGCGAATTTCGAACTGCCATTGTGGGAAATGGGCCTGCCCGATGACGCAACGACACACGGCGAAGACTTGATGAACGGGCATCGCTGGGACTGGCATGGCAAATACCAGTTCATGCGGATTGACCCGGCGTATCAGCCGTTTGGCATCTGGCGAATTACCGCTACGTAATGATCGTTCCCACGTCGAGGCGTCGAACCGTCTGCGTGGGAACGCATCCCGGGACGCTCCGCGTCCCAGAAACTGACGCAGAGCGTCCATGGCGGCATTCCCACGCGGAGCGGGGGAACGATCATCGTGGGACGCTTTTAAAGCATTCAGCAGGAGTTTCACATGGCGAAGAAACCCAAGGCAGCCACCTTTATCAAAGACCCGCTCTGGTACAAGGACGCGGTGATCTATCAAGTTCACGTCAAATCGTTTTTCGACTCCAACAATGACGGGATCGGCGACTTTCCCGGCCTGATCGCCAAACTCGATTACATCGCCGACCTCGGCGTCAATACCATCTGGCTATTGCCGTTCTACCCCTCGCCACGTCGCGATGACGGCTACGACATCGCCGAATATCGCGGCGTGCACAGCGATTACGGGACCATGGCCGATGCCAAGCGTTTTATCGCTGAAGCGCACAAGCGCGGCTTGCGGGTGATTACCGAGCTGGTCATCAACCACACCTCGGACCAGCACCCGTGGTTCCAGCGTGCGCGCAAGGCCAAGCCCGGCTCGGCGGCGCGGGATTTCTATGTGTGGTCGGATGACGATCAGAAATACGACGGCACGCGGATCATTTTCCTCGACACGGAAAAATCCAACTGGACCTGGGACCCGGTTGCCGGCCAGTACTTCTGGCACCGTTTCTATTCGCACCAGCCGGATCTGAATTTCGACAACCCGCAAGTGATGAAAGCCGTGCTCTCGGTGATGCGTTACTGGCTGGACATGGGCATCGACGGCCTGCGCCTCGACGCGATCCCGTACCTGATCGAGCGCGACGGCACCAACAACGAAAACCTGCCCGAAACCCACGACGTCCTCAAGCAGATCCGCGCCGAGATCGACGCCAATTATCCCGACCGCATGTTGCTCGCCGAGGCCAATCAATGGCCGGAAGACACGCAGCTGTACTTCGGCGACACCGATGCCGCAGGCCTCAACGGTGACGAATGCCACATGGCGTTTCACTTCCCGTTGATGCCGCGCATGTACATGGCGCTGGCCCAGGAAGATCGCTTCCCGATCACCGATATTCTGCGCCAGACCCCGGAAATTCCCGCCAATTGCCAATGGGCGATCTTCCTGCGCAACCACGATGAACTGACGCTGGAAATGGTCACCGACAAAGAACGCGACTATCTGTGGAATTACTACGCGGCTGACCGTCGCGCGCGGATCAACCTCGGCATCCGCCGTCGTTTGGCACCATTGATGGAGCGTGATCGCCGTCGCATTGAATTGCTCAACAGCCTGCTGCTGTCGATGCCGGGCACGCCGACCCTGTATTACGGTGACGAGATCGGCATGGGCGACAACATCTACCTCGGCGACCGCGACGGTGTGCGTACGCCGATGCAGTGGTCGATCGACCGCAATGGCGGTTTCTCCCGCGCCGACCCAGCGAGTCTGGTGCTGCCGCCGATCATGGACCCGCAATATGGCTATCTGTCGGTCAACGTCGAAACCCAGTCTGGCGATCCGCATTCGCTGCTGAACTGGACCCGCCGTCTGCTCGCGGTGCGCAAGCAGTCCAAGGCGTTCGGCCGTGGCTCGTTGAAAATGCTCTCACCGAACAACCGCCGTGTACTGGCCTACACCCGCGAATTCACCGATGCCGATGGCAAGCACGAAATTATTCTGTGCGTGGCCAACGTTTCGCGCAGTGCGCAAGCGGTGGAGCTGGACCTGTCGGCCTACGTCGGCATGGTGCCAGTGGAGATGCTCGGCGGTAACGCGTTCCCGCCGATTGGCCAGTTGAATTTCCTCCTGACCCTGGCGCCGTACGGTTTCTACTGGTTCGCCCTGGCGGCAGAAAACCAGATGCCGAGTTGGCACGTGGAACCGGCGCAAAGCCTGCCGGACTTCACCACACTGGTGTTGAAAAAACGCATGGAAGAACTGCTCGAAGCGCCGTCGCGTACGACGCTGGAGCAAAGCATTCTGCCGAGCTGGCTGCAGAACCGCCGCTGGTTCGCCGGCAAGGACGCCGCCATCGAAAAAGTACATCTGGCTTATGGCGTGCGTTTCGGCGATGCGCAGCATCCGGTGCTGCTCAGCGAAATCGAAGTCACCAGCGGTGGGCAGACCAGTCGTTATCAACTGCCGTTCGGTTTCATTTCCGAGGATCAGGTCGGCCCGGCGTTGCCGCAGCAATTGGCCTTGTCCCGTGTACGCCGTGTACGACAGGTTGGTCTGATCACCGACGCGTTCAGTCTTGAAGCATTTGTTCGTGCAGTGCTGCAAGGCATGCAGAACAGCACCGTACTTGAGTCGAGCGAGGGCGAAATCCGCTTTGCGCCGACGCCGCATCTGGAAAAACTCGGCCTCGGTGCCGAATCGGAAGTGCGTTATCTGTCCGCCGAGCAATCGAACAGTTCGGTGGTGATCGGCAACAGCCTGGTGCTCAAGCTGATACGTAAAGTCGCTTCTGGCGTACACCCGGAACTGGAGATGAGCGCTTACCTGACCGAGGCCGGATTTGCCAATATCTCTCCGCTGCTCGGCTCGGTGATTCGCCGTGACGCCCAGGGCGAAGACAACCTGTTGATGATCGCCCAAGGCTACCTGAGCAATCAGGGCGATGCCTGGGAGTGGACGCAGAACAACCTCGAACGGGCGCTGCGTGATGAGCTGGCCGATGCCATGTCCGAGCAGGAACAGCATTACAACGCCCTCGGCGAGTTGAAGGATTTTGCCGGCATGCTCGGTCAGCGTCTGGGCGAAATGCATCAAATGCTTGCCGCGCCTACCGACAATCCCGACTTCGCCCCGCAGGTGTCGACGGTCAAGGATATGCAGGCGACGGGCAAGGATGTCGTGGCGCAGGTCGAGCACGCCTTGAAACTGCTCAAGCAGCATCAGGGCGAACTCAATGCGGCGGATCAGAAACTGGTCAAACGTCTCATCGACGAGAAGAAAACCATCCTCACGCATGTGCAGGATCTGGCGAAAAAAGCCGTCGGCGGTTTACGCATTCGCGTCCACGGTGATCTGCATTTGGGCCAGGTGCTGGTGATCAAGGGCGATGCCTACCTGATCGACTTCGAGGGTGAACCGGCGCGGCCATTGAGCGAGCGTCGTGGCAAACACAGTCCGTACAAGGATGTCAGCGGCGTGCTGCGCTCGTTCGATTATGCGGCGGCGATGACCATCAACGTGCACAACGTTGACCACAGCGCTGAGTCTGAAACCGCGCGGCGTCTGGTCGCCGAGCGATATCTGCATGAGGCCCGTGAGGCATTTGTTCAGGCATATCGCCGTGCGGCAGCTAGTCTTGATCATGCTTGGCAAGATCCTGAAGGTGCCGACGCCGCGCTGGCGTTGTTCGGCCTGGAGAAGGCGGCCTATGAAGTGGCCTATGAAGCCGAAAATCGCCCCACGTGGCTGCCCGTGCCGTTGCACGGTTTGTATGGGTTATTGACGGGGCTTAAACCCTTTTCCGATCTTGGTGGAGAGTAGTCATGAGTTTCTCGAACAAGGAACAGGGTGCGGTCAAAGAAACATTGCTGCCCTCGGCGAAAGATATCGACGCCTTGGTGCGCGCTGAACATCACGACCCTTTTTCCATTCTTGGCCCGCACGGCGATGGCGCTGGCGGGCAGTTCATTCGCGCTTATCTACCCGGTGCGTTGAGTGTCGTGGTGCTGGACAAGGACAGCGGTGAAGAACGCGGTCCGTTGGAACAGACCGAAACGCCGGGGTTGTTTGTCGGCCATTTCGATCAGCCGCGGCCGTATCAGCTGCGCACACGTTGGGCGGGCGGCGAGCAGGTCGCCGAGGATCCGTACAGCTTCGGCCAGTTACTCGGTGAAATGGATTTGTATCTGTTTGCCGAGGGTAATCACCGTGACCTCAGTGCGTGCCTCGGCGCGCAACTGAAAACCGTTGATGGCGTCGACGGTGTGCGTTTCGCCGTGTGGGCGCCGAATGCCCGACGCGTGTCGGTGGTTGGTGATTTCAACGTCTGGGACGGACGTCGGCATCCAATGCGCCTGCGTCATCCGTCCGGAGTCTGGGAGTTGTTCATCCCGCGCCTGCAAGCGGGCGAGTTGTACAAATACGAGATTCTCGGTGCCCACGGCATTCTGCCGCTCAAGGCCGACCCGATGGCGCTGGCCACCAGCCTGCCGCCGGACACCGCTTCGAAAGTCGCCGAGCCGCTGCAAATCGACTGGCAGGATCAGGACTGGATGAGCAGCCGTCGTGACCGCCAGAAACACTCGGCGCCGCTGTCGATCTATGAACTGCACGCCGGTTCCTGGCAATGTGAGCTGGATGATCTGGGCGAAGTGGCCCGTCAGTACACCTGGCCGGAACTGGCCGAACGGCTGATTCCGTATGTCAAAGAACTGGGTTTCACTCATATCGAGCTGATGCCAATCATGGAGCACCCGTTTGGTGGTTCTTGGGGTTATCAGTTGCTCTCGCAATTTGCACCGAGCGCGCGTTATGGCACGCCGGCGCAGTTTGCCGAATTCGTCGACGCCTGCCACCGGGCCGAGATCGGTGTGATTCTCGACTGGGTACCGGCGCATTTCCCTACCGATACCCACGGTCTGGCGCAGTTCGACGGCACCGCACTGTACGAGTACGGCAACCCGCTGGAAGGCTTCCATCAGGACTGGGACACGCTGATCTACAACCTCGGGCGCACCGAGGTGCACGGCTACATGCTGGCCTCGGGGCTGCACTGGTTGAAGCATTTCCATATCGACGGCTTGCGTGTCGATGCGGTGGCGTCGATGTTGTACCGCGACTATTCGCGCAAGGCGGGCGAATGGGTACCCAACCGCCATGGCGGCCGGGAAAATCTGGAGGCCATCGACTTCCTCCGGCATTTGAACGATGTGGTCGAACTGGAAGCGCCGGGCGCGCTGGTGATCGCCGAAGAGTCCACCGCGTGGCCCGGTGTCAGTCAAAGCACGCAGCAGGGCGGTCTGGGTTTCGCCTACAAATGGAACATGGGCTGGATGCACGATTCGCTGCATTACATTCAGCAGGATCCGGTCTATCGCGCCCATCATCACAACGAGTTGAGTTTTGGTCTGGTCTACGCCTGGTCGGAGCGTTTCATCCTGCCGATCTCCCACGACGAAGTGGTGCACGGCAAGCATTCGCTGATCGACAAGATGCCCGGTGACCGCTGGCAGAAATTCGCCAACCTGCGTGCCTATCTGAGCTTCATGTGGACCCACCCGGGCAAGAAGCTGTTGTTCATGGGCTGCGAGTTTGGCCAGTGGCGCGAGTGGAATCACGATCAGCAACTGGACTGGTATCTGCTGCAGTACTCCGAACACAAAGGCGTGCAGAAACTGGTTGGCGATCTCAATCGGCTGTATCGCGAAGAACCAGCACTGCACGATCAGGACGACGCGCCGCAGGGCTTTCAGTGGTTGATCGGTGATGATGCGATCAACAGCGTGTATGCGTGGTTGCGCTGGAGCAAGGACGGTAAACCGGTGCTGGTGGTGGCCAACTTCACGCCGGTGCCACGTCAGGCTTATCGCGTCGGCGTGCCGTTTGCCGGGCGCTGGGCAGAATTGCTCAATAGCGATGCCGACACCTATGCCGGTTCCAATTACGGCAATGGCGGCGGGGCGTTTACCGAGGAAGTGCCGAGCCATGGCCAGTCATTGTCGCTGGAACTGAATCTGCCGCCGCTGGCGGTGTTGATCCTCAAGCCAGAGGGCTGATCCGAGACCGCGTCGCTGCCTTCGCGAGCAGGCTCACTCCTACACTTGGAATGCGTTCCCTTGTAGGAGTGAGCCTGCTCGCGATGGCGTCAGCACAAACACTATCGCCGCCAGGCCAAACGCTACCAACGCATCCGCACCCCAAGGCTGCCAATGATCCCGTTCAAATCATTGTCATCGACATCACTGCTGTAATCCGCACTCACGTACAGACTCACCGCCGGCGTCACCCGTGCCACCAGACCTAATCCCAGTTCGACGGTGGATGACTTGCGGCTGCTGCTGATCTTGTCGACCTGATCCAGCGTCACCGTGCTGCCGGTGTAGACGGTGTGCCACAGGTTGGTGCGCACGTAAGGTTCGACCGGCAAGCCATTCAAATCGTAACTGCCTTTCAAACGTGCACCGACGCGACCGCTCCATGCTGTCAGATCGGTGGAAGAAGCATTGCCCGAGCCTGCGTACGGCGTGTCGAGGGTGATGCGTTGATTGATCAATTGCGCCTGCGGTTCGACCACCCAGTTGTCACTCAGCCCTATCGGAAAACCGCCTTCCACCGAGAAGGTCATTGCGCTGCCTTCGGTAGCTTGCCTGGCGCCTTGGCCGTTGCGACTGAAACCACTGACCCGGCCACCGCTGGCCGACAGATCAACGTGCCAGCCTTGCGCACCGGTGAGGCTGTAATAAGCACCGAGGCTCTGGCCTTGCAGATTGAGGGTGTCACTGTTCGGATCGGCCAACGCGCGACTGGTGAGCACGCCGTTGCCATTGGCTTGAATCTGGTTGACGCCGCCGATCAGGCCGATGGTCTGGGTATGGCTGCTCCCTTTCACGGTCAATACGGCTGGCCCTTTGAAGTCGCCGCTGCCGGGCATCGCGTAGCCTGATGACAGCACATCGGTTTGCGCCTGTCGGGCGCTTCTGCCGTACAACTCATCCCAGGCGGACGGTGCGAAGTCTTCGGTAATCAAGCGTGTGCCCTGCAGATCGGGCCGTGGGCTGAAGCGTTGCGGTCCGGGGGTGATGACGGTGGCAGGCAAGGTCATTACGGGCACATCCGCGCGATACCACGGTGTGGTTTCATCCGCCGCAGAACCGGCCTGCGCCTCCATGGATGAGCACAGCAAGATAGAACTCGACACTGTGCATAAAGTGATTTTGATCTCGTGTGGGCTGATTGAAGTTCTCATGGAGGTCTACCTTGCAGGCGCATGCATTCTCTCTGTGTGGCGTCTCTCCTACCCCGAACGAGGGGCGACCGAATGGAGCGGGGCGAGCCCTGACCGCTCGATTTTGCGAGTGTCCGAAGGCTCGTCCCGGGTAGTGATTCCGGGGGTAGTAAGGTAGAGATAAGAATAGTCGAGCGCGCCCGTCAAGAAATTGAACGATGAGCGGTAGTGGTAAAACGGGCTTTGCAAGCGTTTGTTTTTCTGCACATAACTAAGTGGTTGTTTGCATGGATAAACGCAGTATAAGCCTCGCGTCAGGGGCATTCAGTTACCGACAGAAGGTCTGTCGGTAACTTTCAACCAACGAACGAGCTGCCTTATTGTGTCCTGCATTACTGTCACTATTGCGGCTACAGGTGCACTTCGACGGCCAGCGGCAGATGATCGGACAGATGCGTCCACGGCTTGTTACCGAGGATCTGTGGGTCATGACTGCTGGCATTGCGCAGGTAGATCCGGTCCAGCCGCAACAGCGGAAAGCGTGCCGGATAGGTCTTGGCCGGGCGCCCGTGATGGCGCTCGAACGCTTCGTGCAGATAGTCGCGACGGGCGAGGGCGACATTGCCCTGAAGCTGCCAGTCGTTGAAATCGCCGGCAATGATCACCGGAGCGTCATCGGGCAGGGATTCGAGCAACTGGCAGAGCAGTTGCAACTGCAATTGCCGATGGCTTTCGAGCAGACTCAAATGCACGCAGATCGCGTGGACCTCAGCGTGCCCCGGTACGTCGAGCACACAATGCAGCAGGCCACGGCGTTCGGGCCCGGTGATCGACACATCGAGGTTGCGGTACTCACGGATCGGGTATTTCGACAGGAGCGCATTACCATGATGGCCGTCGGGGTAGACGGCGTTGCGCCCATAGGCGAAATCGCTCCACATGCTGTCGGCGAGAAACTCGTATTGCGAAGTTTGCGGCCATTCGTTGTAACGGCTCGAATGCCGCTCGTGTTCACCCACCACTTCCTGCAGAAACACCAGGTCGGCCGAGGTGCTACGCACCGCTTCGCGCAGTTCCGGCAGGATGAATCGCCGGTTGAGCGCCGTGAAGCCCTTGTGCGTGTTGACCGTCAGCACTCTGACACGATGGATGACGGGCGCGTCGACTACATGACGCTCGGGATCGCTGGACACGGTGACTCCTGTGAATGCTGAGTGCCTGTTCATGCGACTGACAGCTGGGGCCGGCAGTTCCTTGCGAATCAATAATCTTGCCTGCGTTCTCTAGGCTGCGGGAGTCGCAGAAATGCCGCCCCTTCAAAATCAAAAGAGTGCTGCTTTTGGTCGTTCGATCTCGGTATCAAGGTTCAGATCGCTCCCCGGAGTTTGTACTGCAAGGGATACCTTACGAGCGGTGAGTCAAATACTCGGCACAAGATGAAACCTGATAAGCGCCGCGTCCCTTTGGTTCGCGGCATTTATCTTGATGGCCAGGGCTTACCGGACCCGTTCAGATGTCAGTGTTTGAATCACTCACGTTAGCTTGGCGAGAATGGTCGGTTGTGTGACTCAAATGAGCACGATTTCAATGTCATCAATCTCATAGTCGTTGCCAATACCTGTTGCGACGTTGCTGTAGACGTCAACCGTGATGGAGCTGGTTGTTGGGGTAAAAGTGCCTGAGAGGGTGATCCAGTTGGTTAGAGAACTGATTTGGGTAGGGCCGGCAACGAGGCTGCCAGCGGCTCGGATCGAGAGTGATGGCGTCGCGGATGCACCTTCATACCGGATAGCCTTAATACTGAAACGATACTGGTAACGCGGCTGCAGATTGGAGAGTGTCTTTTGAATAATCACCCCGTTCGACTTACCTGTGTAGGTGTAGTTATGGAATCTCCAGTTGCCACCCACATTTCGTAACTGCAAGTCCCGCGGATCTACACCAGGTCCACCGACCCAGCCGTTCCAGTTCTGATTGGCAAAATCGGTGAAATCTCTTTTCAAACCTGAGGTGGCGGTAAAGGCCCGCACCGCCGATTCCGGTTGTGCACCGTAGAGTGCTTTGGCCTTGATAGGGTGAGCGACCGGGCTTAGTCCACTGATCACTCTGCTCCAGTTGCCATCGGCGTCGACCGGCACGTCCGGCGTCAGCGCGGTGTTGCCGTCGTAAAGCCTGACAGTCT
>NZ_CATKPW010000020.1:0-32033 GCF_949767675.1 Pseudomonas sp. IT-P395 | reverse complement strand
GTCATCGTCAAGATTAAATTCCGAAACCCCAATTGCGAAAGCAGTTGGGGTTTTGTTTTAGTAGAAGTAACCGTTTTTGCTGGCTTGTTACCGTGTTGACGGGCCAGATACAGAATTTCTTGACGACCATAGAGCGTTGGAACCACCTGATCCCATCCCGAACTCAGAAGTGAAACGATGCATCGCCGATGGTAGTGTGGGGTTTCCCCATGTGAGAGTAGGTCATCGTCAAGATTGAATTCCGAAACCCCTGTCTGCTAACGCAGACAGGGGTTTTGTCATTTCAGGACCTGCAAAACCAATGATCAAACAGCTTTACGTGCCTTGCTGATACGTCGAGCCTGCCATTTGCGCCACCAGATGTAGACGCCAGTCCCCGACAAACCCGCCATCAAAATACCTAACACCGCGATCATTACCTGCCCTGTAACTCCAATGATCCGTCCTCCATGTATCGGTAACTGCAACCGATAAAATTGCTCTCCCAACGTTCCCTGCCCAGCAATCTCCTGCCCTAACAATCGCCCGTCCGTACCATGAAAGAACAACCAGGATTTGCCATGGGCTTCGGTGTCGTGCTGTCCAAAACCAGCGCCGTAGAAGTTGTACTCAAAGCTGTAATACAACTCCCCGATCGCCGCTGTCAGTCCTAACCTTTTCCCCTCCTGCAACGCCCTCTCATACGCCTGTTGATAACTCAATTGCGTCACCCCCAACTGTGAAGGGGGCATTCGGCCTCGAGCCTCGTAGACGCTCGGTTCAATCGGTGAAAACAACGAAACCGCAGGCTTGAATACCTGGCTCGGCAAGTTCATGGCGACGCTGCTGACAGCGATCGGCAGGAGCAACAACCACAGCCACAACCCCCCAGCACGATGTAGATCGAAGTTGAGTCGATAGGCATGCCCACCCTTCACCTTCCAGGCGGTCGACCACTTTTTCCAGAATGGCTTTCCTCGCGGCAATGTCAGCCACAGCGCAACGAAGCAATCGATCACCCAGGCAATGGCAACCAGACCCATCAACAACAATCCCCAATTACCCGGCAACGTCAGGTTGTAGTGGAACTCAAGAATGAACGGGACAAAATTCTCCCGTTGAAAACAGCACTCCCCCCAATACCTCTGGCCCTTTTGCTCAGCACTCACCGGATCCAGATAGAACACCTGATTACGCTCAGTGAATGGCTGGCCGGTCCCCGGATCGTTACGCGGGACCATCGCAAGCAACGCGGTGTGGCCCGCCTCATTCGGGTACTCCATGTACCAGACCTGTAACCTTGGATGGGCACTCTGCACGGCATCAACCAAATCACCGGGCGGCAGTCGCTCACCCACTGCAGACGCCGCATAAAACTGCGGATTCAACCATTCATCCAGCTCATGATTGAACGCCAGAATGCTTCCCGTGACCCCGGCAAGCAGCAAAAAAACTGCGGTGGCCAAGCCGATATAACGATGCAACAACACCAGAAACGCACGCATGAGAATTTCCCCACAGAAACGACAAAGCCAGCCCCTGAAAAATCAGAGGCTGGCTTTTTTATGCACAGGACGGAAGGTTTAGAACTGGTAGCTCACCGTCGCCGCCACGTTGCGCTCTTCGCCCATGTAGCAGAAGTTCAGGCTTGCGCAGGAAGCGACGTAGGACTCATTGGTCAGGTTGTTCGCGTTCAGACGAACATCAACGCCCTTCAAGCCGACCTTGCCCAAGTCATAGCCAATCGAGGCATCGAACAGCGTGTAGGAAGGCACCTTGAGGGTATTTTCCGCATCGGCCCAGCTGTAGCCGACATAACGCACGCCGCCGCCGAGTCGCAGGCCATCGAGTGCCGCGTTGTCGAACTTGTAGTCCGCCCACAACGACGCCATATGACGCGGGGCCTGTGTCGGCGAGTTGCCCTTGTTCTCGATTACGTCTGTCGGCGTACTCAAGGTGCTGACCATCGACTTCGAGTATTCGATATCGGTGAAGGTGTAGCTGCCGAGGACTTTGAGGTTATCGGTCAACTGCATGTGCGCTTCCAGTTCCAGACCCTGAGAGCGGACGGCACCGACCGCACGATAGAAGTTTTCCTGCGGCAGTTTGGTCGCCAGATTCTCCTGATCGATGCGGAACAGCGATGCGGTGAACAAATTGTCAGTGCCTGGCGGCTGATACTTCATACCGACTTCCCACTGTGTTCCGTCGGTAGGTGCCAAAGGATTGCCGGCGCTGTCAGCATAGGAGTTCGGGTTAAACGACTCGGAGTAGCTGATGTATGGCGCCAGTCCGTTATCGAACAGGTACAGCGCACCCGCACGGCCAGTTAGCTTGGTGCGGCGATCATTGATCTCTGTGTCAACCGGACGCCCGGCTTCAGCGATACGATTTTCGTCCGAAGTCTCGACCCAGTCCTGACGCAGGCCCAGCGAGAAGCGCCACTTGTCCATCTCGATCAGGTCTTGCAGGTAAACCCCGGTCTGCTCCAGACGCCGCAGGTAACTGGTCTCGCCATACATATCGACCGTCGAGTTGCCGTACACCGGGTTGAATGCATTGATCGGTGCAAGACCGCCGCTGGTCCAGTCGACCACGGTTTTGCGCCGCTGATAGTCGGCGCCCATGAGCACCGTGTGTTTGGTCGCGCCGGTGAAAAATTCAGCCTGGAGCATGTTGTCGACGATAAACGCATGCAGACGCTCATCCCCGCCGGTGTAATAGCGGTTCAGCTCGTTGCTGGTAGGCGAGGTCCAGCCATAGGCGTAGACCTGATCCATGTTTACTTTGGAATCGAGGTAACGGAAATTCTGGCGAGCGGTGAAGACGTCGTTGAAGCGATGTTCGAATTGATAACCGAATGATTGCTGATCACGGGAATAGCCATCGACGCCCGGTTCGCCTTCGAAGAAATGCGGCGAGATGCGGTTGCCATTGCGCTGATGAATGGTGCCGTCGGCCGGTACACCGCCGTGGTAGCCGCCATCCGGATCGTGTTGCAGATACGCCTGCAACGTCAGCGAAGTGTCTTCACTGAAATCGATACTCAACGTCGGTGCGAGGGCGAAGCGTTTTTCTTTGTTGTGGTCGAATTGCGTGTCGGACTGATCCGTTAACCCGGTCAGACGATAGGCAATACGCTTGTCGTCATCGACCGGGCCGCTGAAGTCAAAACCGACCCCGCGCTGCCCCTGCGTGCCGAACGTGGCTTGCACCTGATGGTAAGCCTCGTAGAGCGGTTTTTTGCTGGTCAGCGCCACCAGGCCGCCAGGCGAACTGCGACCGTACAGCACCGACGAGGGTCCCTTGAGAATGTCGACGCGCTCAAGAAAATACGGATCGACTTGCATGGTGCTGTAAGTACCGCTGTCACCCATCGACTTGAGGCCGTCGAGGTAGATGTTGTCGACCGAGCCGTCGTTGAAACCGCGCATCGCCACATAGTCATAGCGATGGGTCGCGCCGTACGGATTGGTCAGCACACCCGGCGTGTAACGCATTGCCTGCGAGACAGTCTGCGAGCCTTGGTCATCCATTTGTTCGCGAGTGACCACCGATACGCTTTGCGAGGTTTCCAGCAACGCCGTACTGGTCTTGGTGGCGATCTGGCTGTGCGTGGCGTTGTAGCCATCCATGCTGCCCAAGGCGTTGCCGAGGGCGAAACCTTTGATATCGGTGGTTGGCAGGGCCAGCGCTTCGGTTTCAGCGAGCGGACGCAGGACGTAGCTGCTGCCATCCTGGCTGACCGCTTCCAGACCGGAGCCACCGAGCAAATGGCTTAACGCCTGATCGGTCGAATATTCACCCTGTACGCCCGGCGATTGCCGGCCCTGAGTTTGCTGCGGGGTCGTCGACAACGTGATGCCAGCCTGACGTGCAAATTGATTCAGCGCCTCACCCAACGGGCCCGCTGCAATGTTGTAGCGATGGCTGAGTTCACTGGCCGCTGGATTATCCGCCATGCTCAAACCGGGCATCACACCAACGCCCAGCACCGTGGAAAAAAGCGCTGCCCGAACGGCGTGGCGCAACAGGCCCGATTCTGCAGTTAAATTCAGAGTGTTCTTACAGGTGGCGCGGACAGTCATTGTAGGTTTCCGTAGGAAGTCGCAAACGCTTGAATTGAAGTGCTTACTGACTAAGCCGGACCTGCAGCGAAAACCCGCCAAAATAATTTCAGGCAACGCGCTCCAGCGTCACCCACCAACGCGTGCGATAGCGCAATTGCACCGGCAACGTCTGCGGCAGAATCGCCAACAGCTTGTCGGTGTCTTCCAGGCGGAATACGCCGGACAGACGCAACTCGGAAACGTCAGACGCACAACTCAGAAAGCCCTGACGATAACGGCTGACTTCGCTGAGAAAATCACCCAGACGCATATTGCGCGTGACGATCAAGCCGTCGACCCAAGCGCCAGCATCCATAGCCAGCGGCGGTGCAGGGCGAACCCGATGGTGATCGATCAGATAACTCTGCCCGGCCAATGCTTCCACCGAAGTGCCGCCGGAGCGGATCGCAACCTGACCATGGGTGACGCTGAGCCGAGTGCAATCATGTTCCTGACGCAGGATGAATCGGGCATCGAAAGGTTCATAAGTACCGTGACGGTTTTGTATCCGCAGCGGCCGATCAGACGGCGCGCCCTCGTCGGAGCCGCCACAGGTGACAATAATTTCGCCGCGCGTCAGTTTGATCAGCCGCTGCTGTGCGGTGTAATCCAGATCCACTGCACTCGCGGTGTTCAGTTCGATCCGCGTGCCATCCGGCAACTGAAAGCCGCGCCGCTCGCCCGTCGCCGTAGCGTAATCGGCGCTCCATTGCTGCCACGCGGCCGTGTCTTTGGCCAGCCACGCGGCGGAGCCCATCAGCAATGCGCCAGACAACAGCTTCAAGGCCTGTCGCCGGCCAAGACCCTGAGCACTGTTTTCCAGGGTGTTGAACGCCACTTGCGCACCGGGCACCGCACGCAGGTTATTGCTCAACTCGGCTTGCAGCGACTGCACCCGTTGCCAGGCCAGTTCGTGCTCATGGTGTTCGGCGCGCCACTGTTCGCACTGGCGATTCAACCGCGGGTTGCCATGGTTGTTGCGCAAGCGCAGCAGCCAATGGATGGCTTGTTTGACTACGTGCTGTCGAGGCTCGGCGCGGCGACCGACTGAGACGTTATCCACCGGCATCAGCTTTCATACCGCAGCACATAGCAGTGATACAGGGCGTCGGCGACGTAACGTTCAACCGAACGCAGGGAAAGCCCCATCTGTTCGGCGATCTGCTTGTGGGTTAAACCTTCGCACTGCGCCAGCAGAAAGGCCTGACGCACTTTCGGCTTCAGTCCTTCAAGCATGCGCGCGATGCTCTCCAGCAATTCGATCACCAGCGCCCGGGCTTCGGCACTCGGTGTTTCTGCTTCAGGCAAATGGGCGATCGTTTCGAGATAGGCACGTTCGATTTCCTCTCGGCGCCAATGATCGATCACCAACCCACGTGCAATCGTGCGCAGGAAGGCGCGAGGCGACTTGAGTTCGAGGCGTTCGGTGCGCTGCAGCAGGCGCAGGAAAGTGTCCTGCGCCAGATCCGCCGCATCTGCCGCATTGCCCAGCCGCGCGCGCAGCCAAGCGTTAAGCCAGCCGTGATGACTACTGTAAAGCGCCTGTACTGCAAACTCAGGTGAGGACATCAACGCCAACGTCACAAATGATAATTACTCGCATTGTCATCAAGGGTTACGAAATTTGCAACTGCCACCCGAACATCAACCCTGAAAAACATCGGGGCGAACGCTCTGGCACGCCGTTCGGCGGGAATCCTGCAGAAACTCCATCCATTTCCCGCTCAACCCTAAGATTTCTCCGACACGTGCCGACAGACTGGTGAGACATGCGTGCACCAAATCAGAGCAGCCGTTAGAACGCTGCCTGCGCTGTACATGGAATGTTGCATCCGGAACGCATCCCCACTTTTCGCATAAGAAGTCCCATGAAATGAATCTCAAGTTCAGCCATAAAATCCTGTTGGCCGCCTCGGGCGTCGTGGTCCTGGCGTTCGCGCTGTTCACCCTCTACAACGACTACCTGCAGCGAAACACCATTCGCCAGAACCTTCAGTCCTCCGTGCAGCAGGCCGGTGATCTGACCGCCAGCAGCGTGCAGAACTGGATGAGCGGGCGGATCCTGGTGCTGGAAAACCTTGCGCAAAACGTCGCGCATCAGGGCAAGGACGCCGATTTCCCGGGCCTGGTCGATCAGCCGGCCTTCACCTCGAACTTCCAGTTCACTTACGTCGGTCAGGCCAACGGTGTGTTCACCCAGCGCCCTGACGCGAAGATGCCGGACGGCTACGACCCGCGTCAGCGTCCTTGGTACAAACAAGCCGTGATCGCTGACAAAACCATGCTGACGCCGCCGTACATGGCAGCGGTTGGCGGGTTGGTGGTAACCATCGCCATGCCGGTGAAAAAGAACGGCGAGCTGCTTGGCGTGGTCGGTGGTGACCTGAGCCTGGAAACCCTGGTGAAGATCATCAACTCGGTGGACTTCGGTGGCCTTGGCCATGCGTTTCTGGTCAGCGCCGACGGTCAGGTGATCGTCAGCCCGGACAAAGATCAGGTCATGAAAAACCTGAAAGACATCTACCCGAACACCAGCGTGCGCATCGAGAAGGGCAACCAGAACGTGGTGCTCAATGGCCAGGAACGTATTCTGTCGTTCACCCCGGTCAGCGACCTGCCGAATGCGCAGTGGTACATCGGTCTGTCGATCGACCGCGACAAAGCCTACGCCGCACTCAGCCAATTTCGCACCTCGGCGCTGATCGCGATGTTTGTTGCTGTGGCTGCGATTGCGCTGCTGCTGAGCCTGTTGATCAATGTCCTGATGCGTCCGCTGACCACCATGGGTCGTGCGATGCAGGACATTGCTCAGGGCGAAGGCGATCTGACCCGTCGTCTGGTGGTTGAGAGCAAAGACGAATTCGGTGAATTGGGCAGCGCATTCAACCAGTTCGTTGAACGGATTCACGCGTCGATTTCCGAAGTGTCCTCGGCAACCCGCCATGTGCATGACTTGTCGCAGCGCGTGATGGCGTCGTCCAATGCTTCGATCGTCGGTTCCGACGAACAAAGCGCGCGCACCAACAGCGTGGCTGCCGCGATCAACGAGTTGGGCGCCGCCACTCAGGAAATCGCCCGCAACGCCGCCGATGCTTCGCAACACGCGAGCGGCGCCAGCGAGCAGGCTGATGACGGTCGTCAGGTAGTCGAGCAGACGATTCAAGCGATGACCGAGTTGTCGCAGAAAATCAGCCTGTCGTGCACGCAGATTGAAACCCTGAATGCCAGCACCGACAACATCGGCCACATCCTTGATGTGATCAAAGGCATCTCGCAACAGACCAACCTGCTGGCGCTCAACGCGGCGATCGAAGCTGCGCGTGCCGGTGAAGCCGGGCGTGGTTTTGCGGTGGTGGCGGACGAGGTGCGTAACCTCGCCCATCGCACCCAGGAGTCGGCGGAAGAGATCCACAAGATGATCACGTCGTTGCAGATCGGTTCGCGCGAAGCGGTGACCACGATGAACGCCAGTCAGGCGTCCAGCGAGCAGAGCGTGGAAGTGGCCAACCAGGCCGGTTTGCGTCTGGTCAGCGTGACCCAGCGTATCGGCGAAATCGACGGGATGAACCAGTCGGTGGCAGCGGCGACCGAAGAGCAGACCGCCGTGGTGGAAACCCTCAACGTCGACGTTAACCAGATCAACCTGCTGAACCAGCAGAGCGTCGCCAACCTCAATGAAACGTTGAAGGATTGTGATGCGTTGTCGCAGCAGGCTAACCGTCTGAAGCAATTGGTCGACAGCTTCAAAATCTGACCGCGTTATCGTTCTTCGCGAGCAGGCTCGCTCCCACATTTGGAATGCATTTCCCTGTGGGAGCGAGCCTGCTCGCGAAAGCGGTGGTGCATTCACCGCAAAGCCGAAGCCTTAGACAAACAGCTTCAGCACATTCCCCATCGCATCATCCGCAAACCCCTGCACAAAATCCTTGAACCCCGGCAACGCCTCCTCACCGCCCGAAGCCGGCTCGGCAATGATCGTCCAGGTTGCCCTGGATTTGCCTGTGCCCAGCGCTTCCACATTCATCGCCGCCCACAGATTGGCCACCCCCAACGTGTTGTAAATCGTCGTCCAGGTCATGCTCCGCGCGTGTTCATCGCGGGAGTTGAGTTGCTCGACCACGAGGTTGCCATCCTTGAAGCATTTTTTGCGCAGCGAAGACACGCCCTCGCCGGTTGTTTCGATGTGCGACAGCGCTGGAATGAAACGGTCGAAACCGGCGAAGTTGCCCACCACCGCCCAGACCTGTGCGGCGTCCGCCGGCACTTCTACCGAAGACACAACGTGGCAGCCATGGGGGTTTTTGATCAGGGTATCGGGTTGCAGAGTGCTCATGGTGTTGCTCCTTTTGTTGGATCAGATGAAGTTGATTTCTTTCAGGTAGTCGCAGCCGCGACGCAGCAGCGCCGGGGATTTCTGCGGGTAATGAGCGCCCATCTGCTGTACGCCGGCTTCAGCGTTGGCGTGGCCGATCAGGGAGATGTCGCCGATGTCTTCTTCAAAGCCGTTGAGGTAGAAACCGAGCACGCCGAACAGCGCGTTGTCGGCGTCGACACGCCCGAGTTGCTGCTGCCAGTCGGCGACGCTGACCAGCGCGAACTCGCTGCCGGTTTCGCGGAACGAAGCGACGTAGGCGTCCCAGCTCAAAGGCTCGGGGTTATGCAGATTGAACACCGCGCGGTCAGGCGAATAACGGCTGGCGTGGAAGGCGATGAAGCGGGCGAGAAAGTCCACCGGCATCAGGTCGAAATTCAGCGCGAACGCCGGTACCTGGCCGAGCTGGATCGAGCCTTTGAGCATCAGCATCAGACGGTTTTTGTGCGGCTGACAAACGCCGCTCAAGCTGTTGAAACTGATGTTGCCGGGGCGGTACAGATTGACCCGGACGCCGCGCTCCCGCGCTCGTTCGAGGATGCGCTCGCCGACCCATTTCGACAGGTTGTAGCCGTTGCGAATGTAGATCGGCGGCGTAGGCGCGGCAGGCAATTCCAGCACTCGCCCCGCATCGTCGACCGTACTTGAAGCCGACAGCGTCGAGACGAAATTGAAAACCTTTTTGCTCTGCCCTTCGCACAAACGCAGCAGCGCAAAAATCGGCTCGACGTTGTCTGCCGCCAGGGACTCGTAATCGAGTACGTGATTGACGTTGGCGGCGTTATGCACCAACGCGCCGAACTCACGATCGAGGCGCTGATAATCGTCGTCGTCCAGGCCCAGTTGCGGGCGTGTGATATCTGCCGCGTAAACCCGCACGCGACTCAGATCCAGATGCTCCAGACGGTTTTCCCGCAGTGACTCGGCAAAGCGTTGCGCCGCCGTTTGCCCGCCGCCATCGCGCACCAGACACGCCACTTCGCTGGCGCCCCAGCCGAGCAGCGCCTCGACGATGTGCACGCCAACAAAACTATTGGCCCCGGTGACGATGACCTTGTGCACATCACCCATGCGACTGATCGGCAGTGGCTCGATATCCAGTGCGCGCTCGGCGTCGGCCATGGCTTGAGCGCTGAGCACCGTGCTGTCATCGGTGCCGCGCACCAGCGTCGCGAGTTTGATGACGGTCGGCAGTTCGATGAAGCGGTTGATCGAGATGCTGCGCCCGAACTCCTCACGCAGCCGCAGCAACATTCGCGACAGCAGAATCGAGTGACCACCGAGATTGAAGAAGCTTTCGTCAGTGGAAATATCGCTGGTGGGCAGCTCCAGCAATTCCGCCCAGATCTCCAGCAACAGTGCTTCATCGGCATTCGCCGGCAGGCATTTCGGCCCGCTGTCCTGCACGCTCACCGGCAGTTCCAGCAGCGCTTTGCGGTCGACCTTGCCGTTGCTGGCGAACGGCATGCTCGACAGTTCAGACCACGCCACGGGTTGCATGTAGTCGGGCAAAAACTGCCGGGCGTGAGCCTTTAGCGTTTCGCGCGCGATGTCCGATTGCGGCTGGGCGAGGAACGCCAGAATCCGTCGCTGAGAGTCGATCACCACTGCGATTTGCCGGTACAACTGGCTCTCGCGCAGGCAGCGTTCGATCTCTTCCGGCTCGACCCGGAAGCCGCGAATTTTCACCTGATTGTCGCGCCGTCCGCACAGCTCGATACCGTCCTCGCCCCACTTGGCCATGTCGCCGCTGCGGTAGGCGCGCAGCGTTTGGCCGTCCGGCAAATCCAAGGTTAGATAACGCTCGGCAGTCTGCTGTGGGTTGTTCAGATAACCGAGGCAGACGCCGGGGCCGACGATAAACAATTCGCCGACGGTGTTCTGTAGTACCGGTTGCAAATCGTCATCGAGGATCAGCACCTGACTGTTGGCGATCGGCGCGCCGAGGCTGCGGTTGCTGTCACCCGGTGTGAGCCGACGGGCGGTGATCAGCACCGTGGCTTCAGTCGGGCCGTAAAGGTTGTGCAGCGTGCCCTGACGGGTCAGTTGCTCGATGACGAACGGCTCGCAGACGTCGCCGCCGGTCATCACTTGCACGCCTTCCAGTTGCTCCAGCGGCAGGATGCTCAACAGTGCCGGTGGCAGGAAGGCGTGAGTCAATTGCCGGCGACGAATCAACGCAACCAGTTGCAGCGGATCGCGCCGTTGCGTGTCGTCGGGCACCACCAGTTCGGCGCCTTCGAGCAGGGTCGGGAAGATGTCGATCAGCGACGAATCGAAGCTTAGCGACGAGAACTGCAAGACTCGACTTTCTGCCTGCAACTGCACGTAATCGGCGTACCACGCGGTGAAGTGCGCGAGGTTGGCCTGGCTGAGCAGCACACCCTTCGGATGGCCGGTGGTGCCCGAGGTGTAGAGCGCCATGCACGCTGCATCAAGTTCGGGGCGGCGGCGCATCAACGGTTGGCTGAGATCTGCCTCGGCGCTGTCGATGCGGCTGACGTCCAGCCCCGCCATGGTTTCGCCAAGCGGATGCTCGCCGTCATGCAACAACAGCAGCGCGCCTGCGTTTTGCAGAATGTATTGCTGGCGCTGCAACGGATGACTCGGCTCCAGCGGCAAATACACCGCGCCACTGCCGAGGACCGCCAGAATCGATGCGAACAACGCCGGGCTTTTCGGCAGGCAGATGCCGACCACCCACGGTTGCGGATGTTGCTCGAGCAAAGGCAGCATTTGCTGTTGAATCGCGCGACTGTAGTCGTGCAACTGGCTGTAGCTGAGCGACTGTTCGCCAAGGTGCAGTGCCGGCCGTTCGGCGTGGCGAATCAAGCTCTGTTGCAGACGCTCGATGACTGGCACTTGCGCCTGTTTCAGCAGCGCCACATTCGCGGTGTCGTTGCGCTGATGGACGTAAGCCAGGTTGTCGAGAAACAGCAGGTTTTCCATCCGCTCGAAATCCGGCGCCGGCACAGATCCGGCCTGCTGAAGATACTCAGCGTCACGGGAGAAGCGGCTGACCAGCAACGCCACTTCGTCCACCACTTGGGTCAGCACCCGCTGTCGCAATGCCTGACCGTTTCCCGATGGCTCATCGGCAATCGGCACGCGGCTGATCAGTGACGAGCCAAGAAAACACAGCAAATCGAGTGACGGCAAACCGCCAAGGCTCTGCACGCCAACACCCAGACGCAGATGCAGATGCGGGATGGCGCAGAAGTCGCCAGCGCCAATGAAGCCATCGTCGATGATCAAATCCACCGTCGATGCCGCAACGCCGCTGCGCTGCAAGGAGTGACCGTGTTGTTCCAGTTCCTGCGCCAGGTCGGTCATGGCCTGGCTGGCGCCAATCAGCAAAATGTCGAGACGTTTCATGTCGGCCTCCTTGTCAAACCAGGTAATCGCGCAAGGCGTGCTGCACGCAGGGCGTGTCGAGCAGCGAGCTGTTGTGGAAGAACTTGACGATGTTGCCCACCAGCGGATGGTGGCGATTGATCGGAAAGGCCAGCCCGGCCATTTCATCCCTGAGCGAACGGCGCGTCGCCTCGCTGACCGGCAGTGCGTCGATCAGGCGCAGATCGAAGGCTTTCTGGATGTCGTTGGTCAGGTAGTGGCCGATGAACACCGGCAGAATCTGCGCGATGGTTTCGCGATCCGCCGCGTTGGCGGTGTGCCAATAGATACGCACCATCCGCGCCCAGAAACTCGAATGACGACCTTCGTCGAGCAAGTGATCGGCCATCAGACCTTTGATCGACGGCTTGACCGTGTCATCGCGGGCGAACGCCGCGACATCGCCGGTCACGGTGTTTTCGGCGATGGCCACGCAGATCAATTCCACCGCGCTGCGCAGGTGCTCCGGTGCTAGCGCTACAGCCGCAGGAATCGCCCGGCTCAACTCGATCTCATCGGGCAACTGAATCGGCTCGATGCCGGTCATCGCTACCGTTTGCTGCATGAAATCCATCGCCACCAGCGCGTGATAATCCTCATCGACCACCACGGTCATCGCGTCGTAACGACAGGCAAACGGGAAGGCCACGGCGAAGCGGTTCTTGGCGATGCTGCGTGCGGTCTTGTCGACGATCTCGGTTTCGAAAATCACCACGTCGTTGATGAACTTGTACAGCGTCTGCACCAAGGCGAAATCACGCTGTTGCGGGCACTCGCGCAGGAAGGTTTCACTGAGCACCAGTGGTTGGCGGCTGAGCGGGTAGATCAGGCGTTCATCGTCTTCCAGCACGCGTCGGGGGCGAGTGCGGATGGTGGCGCGGTTCTCCCAGGCGTCGGCAAAGGATTGATAATCGGCGGCGTTCATTGGGCCACCTCCGCCAACGGTTCGCGCATGCTCAGGCGCAGGCCGTCCCACAGGGCGATGCGACTCTCCACGGCGGCGATGGCGCTGGCGTAGACCTCGGCCTCGCGCTGCGGATCGCCGGCGACCAGGCGTTCGAGCAGGTGTTCTGCCGCCGGGCCGTGGTCTTCGGAGTCGACCTCGATGTGCCGTTCCAGGTAGTAACGGAAGGTCGGTGCCTGTTCGATGCCGATGCCCCAGTCGTCAAGAATGCGCTGGAACATGGTCGGGATCACACTCTCGCGACCGTGCAGAAACGCCGCCGCCACGCTGTGTCCTGGTGCATGCAGGGCGGTACGCAAGGTGTCGCGGACAAATTGCGCAGCGGCCGGATCCACCTCGACGCTTTGCAGCGCAACGTCATAGCTCACCCCTTCCTGTTGCAGGGCGACAAAGCGCTCCACGGCCGTGGTACTCGCGCCGATTTCGCGCATCGCATCCAGGTACAACTCGAAATGGCTGTAATGACCCTCCGTCAGGCGATCATCCGATTCTTCACCCAGAACGATCTCGTTGATCAACCGGGCGGCGTGAGGGTCACGCGGCGGTAACCACGGCAAACGGGTGCACGTCAGCTCCTGCTGCAGGCGTTTGGTCAGCGACATGAAATCCCACACGGCAAACACGTGGGTTTCCATGAAACGACGCAAGACCGTTAGCGAGGTGATCTCGGAAAAGATCGGGTGAATGCTAAGTTCGGCTTTCTTCAGGGCGAGTTGGTTCTTATTGGGCATCATGATGTCCTTTATCGTTGATATGTAATGGAACTGCTCTGGAAACTGCGCAATCAATGAAACGACGACTTACTTGTTTTCTGTCGACGGACGACAGCCTTCTTTCCTGATGGATAAGTGCGGATCGATATACCTGTGACATGGCCTCATGTCTGCCCATAAGGCGCTGCTGATGTACCGCAGGCATTGGGCTGATGCCGAGTTGAAGGGCGAAGTTCAAACTTGGCGAAGAAAAGCTAATACACAGACAAAGTAGTTAACAAGTATATTTTTAATTTTTTTAAGTTTGCTGTTTTTTGAAGTTGAGTTGTTCCGATAAAACTTGTGGGTAAAGTTTTATTTGGGCGTAGTTGCTCCTTTCGGCGAATAACGGCCAAAATTGATCGACAAGAGTGAATGCCTCACTCGAAGCAACTTTCCAGCAATAAGAATTGAATGATTTAAAAGGGGCGGAAGTTGGCCGTGACCCCGCGCCATGACTTCCTTTTTCCCGTGGCAAGGCTCCTTCCGTAGGTTCCTGGTGCGGGGACTGCGCCGTCAGGGCGGCGCGTCGCCCGTTCTTTATGGGGTTGGCCGTTCAAGAGTGCGGGTAAATGAGCGCCACGGCTATTACCGATTCGTCATCGGCACGCTGCAAATGCGGACTGATAGGCGCGGAGGAGGTTAGAGCGGGCACGCGGTTCCGCCCACCTGAGGGCGGGCAGATCGCTTGGGGATTTGTAAGCGGGTGATTCGTGGGAGGTACGCGCTCAGCGAGCGGCTTTGCGGCTTTGCGCGGCGGGGGTAGCGAGATAACGGGTAATCACCTCAACGCCCCGATTAAGGTGCTGCCCGAGGAGTTTGATTGACAGTTCAACGTCACGATCCTGCACGGCTTGCAGCATTGCCCGGTGATCGTCCTGGGACAGTTTGCCCAGGCCCATGGCCTCAAGGTTGAAACGCAGAAAACGTTCCTCTTCGTTGAGTCCGTCTTCGACCAGTCGCAGCAAGCGTTTATTGGGCGCTTTGCAGTACAGGGCCATGTGGAACAAACGGTTGAGCCGGCCGATTTCCGTGTAGTCGTGTTGCGCTTCCAGCTCTTCGATGTAACCGGCGGCGCGTGTGTGATCGGCCGAGGTCAGCTGCGGAATCGACTGGCGCATGGCTTCGGATTCGAGGAGGATGCGCAGCTCGTAGGTTTCGGTGGCATCGCCTTGAATCAACGGCGCAACCACTGCGCCTTTATGCGCGGTAACGCTCAGCAGTTCCTGAGCTTCGAGCTGGCGCAAGGCTTCGCGCACCGGCATGCGGCTGACGCCGAACAAATCGGCCAGATCCTGCTGGCGCAGCGCCGTGCCGCAGGGCAGACGCCCATCGAGGATTGCCGAGCGCAGGGTTTCTTCGATCACCGACCGGGCCAGATGCGCAGGAATCGGTCCATCGACTTTAATGCTGTGCAGCGGTTTGGGCTTCTGTGTCACGACTACGCACCCTGTATGTCGGCCTGATTTGGATCCAAATGACACTAGTGATTGCTCTACAGGTTGTCAAACCTTGTAAAACATTGGGTGCCAACTGAAGTTTAGCGTGTCGCCGATGATCTCATGGTGCCATTGTTTTTTGCCGGGCTAAGCTTCACCATCAAACGCTTTCCTTCCTGCCCCCCGGAATTCTGCTGTGGCGGTACGTTTCGCGATCCCCCGGACACTGCGCTGGCTAGGCTGCGCACTGCTGCTGGCCGGCGTCATGCTGGGCGGTCTGCATGCCGATTGGGATTTTTCCACGATCAGCCGCAAAGCCACGGCGCTCTACGGGCCGCTGGGTGCCGGGCAGCAGCGCATCGATGCCTGGCAGAATCTGTTGGCTACGCAGAAACAGGTTAGCGAGATGGAAAAGCTCAAAGTGGTGAACCTGTTTTTCAACAAACAGGTGCGCTACGTCGAAGACATCGACCTGTGGCACGAGGTCGACTATTGGGAAACGCCGATCGAGGCGCTGTGGAAGGGCGCTGGCGACTGCGAAGACTATGCGATCGCCAAGTATTTCAGCCTGCGCCATCTCGGCGTTTCCAGTGACAAGCTGCGCATCACCTATGTCAAAGCGTTGCGCCAGAACCGCGCGCACATGGTCCTGACTTACTATGCCACCCCCGATGCCATGCCGCTGGTGCTCGACAGCCTCATCGATCCGATCCAGCCGGCATCGCAGCGAACCGATTTGCTGCCGGTCTACTCTTTCAATGCCGAAGGTCTGTATTTGCCGGGCGCCAAGGGCAACAAAAAGGTCGGTGATACCAAACGCCTGTCACGCTGGCAGGATGTCTTGAAGAAAATGCAGGCCGAAGGTTTCCCGGTCGAGACGACTAACTAGGAGCACGCGCTCAGATGTCTTTGTTCAAACAGCTGTTGATCGCTATCTGTCTGTTCCTGGTGGTCGCCTTCACCGGCAGCTTCATGGTCAGTCTGGAGAGCTCGCGCACCCAGTACGTCAACCAGTTGCGTTCCCACGCGCAGGACGCCGCGACGGCGCTGGCCTTGTCGCTGACGCCGAATATCGACGACCCGGCGATGGTCGAGTTGCTGGTCAGTTCGATTTTCGACAGCGGTTATTACGCGAGCATCCGCGTGGTCGATCTGAAGACCGATCAGACTATCGTCGAGCGCAATGGCATTCCGGCGGTCAGCAATGTGCCGGACTGGTTCGTCAAGCTGATCGGTCTGGAACCGGCTGGTGGCGATGCGCTGGTCAGCCGTGGCTGGGAGCAGGCGGCGCGGGTCGAAGTGGTCAGCCATCCGATGTTTGCCGTGGCCAAGCTGTGGCAGAGCGCGTTGGGCAGCCTTGGCTGGCTGCTGATCTGCGGCGCAGTGAGTGCGGTGCTCGGGGCATTGCTGCTGCGCCGGCAATTGAAGCCGCTGGATTACATGGTCAAGCAGTCTCACGCCATCGCCCGTCGCGAGTTTCTCAGCCTGCCTGAATTGCCGCGCACGCCTGAGTTGCGTCGCGTGGTGCAGGCGATGAACCAGATGGTCGAGAAGCTCAAGGCGCTGTTTCAGGAGCAGGCCGAGCGCAGTGAAAAACTGCGGGCCGAGTCTTATCAGGACAACCTGACGGGGTTGGCCAACCGGCGTTATTTCGAGATGCAGTTGAACAATCGGGTGAGCAATCCGGAGCAGGCCAGTTCTGGTTATCTACTGCTGTTGCGGGTCAAGGATCTGGCCGGGCTCAACCAGCGTCTGGGCGGTCAGCGCACCGATGAACTGTTGAAAGCAGTCGGCGAACAGTTGTCTCGCGAATGCGCCAAGTACCCGGAAACCCAGAACCTTGTCACGCGGATTCGTGGCGGTGAGTTCGCTGTGCTGGCGCCGGGGCTGGTTCGAGAAGAAGCGCTGCAACTGGCGCAGAACCTCGACAATGCCTTGAGCAGTCTGCACGCCACCGGCGCGACCGACGTCGCTGCCGTGGCGTCGATCGGCCTGGCGCCGTTCACTCACGGCGATTCGCCGCAACAGGTGCTGACCCTCGGTGATCAGGCGCTGGCGCAAGCCGAAGGGCAGGGCGAGCAGAACTGGGCCTGTATCGATCAGAGCCTGACGGCGGATGTCGGCGACGATCACCACGCATGGCATCGTTTGCTCGATCAGGCCTTGAGTCAGCAACGTTTCGAGCTGTATTTCCAGCCGGTGGTCGCCGCCGCAGACACGCAACTGGTGCTGCATTACAAAGTGCTCTCGCGCTTGCTCGATGATCAGGGCCAGACCATCCCGGCCGGGCGTTTTCTGCCATGGCTGGAGCGCTTCGGCTGGACCGCGCGGCTGGATCGCCTGATGCTTGAGCGCGTGCTGGAGCAGATGAAAGAACATGAAGATTCGCTGGCGCTGAACCTGTCTTCGGCGACCCTGGCCGATCCGCAGGCGTTGAACAAAGTCTTCGAGATTTTGCGCGCACATTCCAACCTCGGCGAGCGCCTGACCCTGGAAATCGGCGAGGAGCAATTGCCGGAACAAGCGGTGCTTGAGCAGTTGACCCGACGCCTGCGCGAATTGGGCTTCTCACTGAGCCTGCAGCGCTTTGGTGGTCGTTTCAGCATGATTGGTAATCTGGCGCGGCTGGGGCTGGCGTACCTGAAGATCGATGGCAGTTACATTCGCGCGATTGATCAGGAGAGTGACAAGCGGCTGTTCATCGAGGCTATCCAGCGTGCTGCGCACAGCATCGATCTGCCGCTGATTGCTGAGCGGGTCGAGACGCAAGGGGAGTTGGCGGTGATTCGCGAGATGGGCTTGTATGGGGTTCAGGGGCAGTTGTTGGGTGAGCCGAAGCCTTGGCGGTGAGTCATTGCAAAAGCAACCCTCACCCTAGCCCTCTCCCGGAGGGAGAGGGGACTGACCGTGCGATATTGATGTAATACGCCGACGTGAAAGAGCTCCGCTGAATCCATAATCGACTTATAGCGCCAGACACCTCGGTTGGCCGCTCTCCCTCCGGGAGAGGGGGCTGAATCCATAATCGATTCGATTTCTCAGGTCGATGTATAACGCCAGACACCTCGGTCGGCCCCCTCTCCCTCGGGGAGAGGGCTGGGGTGAGGGTAGGCTTTTGATTACGGGGGGATCAGATCAACCCGCCCTCATCCTCATCAATCAACTGACTCAACCCGCCCAACGCTTCCCGCGCCTGGGTCCGGTCCATCAGTTTGGCCTGGGCCGCCGGTGGCAGGTCGGTGACACGGATCACGCCTTTCTGGGTCAGCACCTGAATCAGGTCGTCGAGTACCCGAATCATTTCGAAGTCGCTCTGCTTGAGCTGTTTGAGGCTGGTTTCCACCACTTCATTGGCGAACCAGGCCTGGATTTCATGGCTGTCGGCCGGCAGCGTTTCCGTGGCCTCGGCGTAGGCCGCGGCTTCCACGCGAATCAACAGACCTTGCGCATCGCGTTGCACGTAAAACATTGAGCATCCCTCAGAAATGAACCAGCGTCATGCTGTCAGCAGCATAGCCAACTGCGCGCGAGTATGCGGGGCGGCGACGCGATCGTCACCGGTCCGGTCAGCACAAACGTGACGGCCGCCCCATTGGGGCGGCCGTTTTGTTCACGCATCAGCTGTTGTTGTGGTCGACTTTGATGGTCGGGTCGCTGCCGGCAATCAGGTTGTGAATGTTGGCACTCGACCAGTTGTTGCCTTCCAGTTTGATCGTCACGTCCGGGGTCGCCGCTGCGGCATCGCCGGAGTTGAACTTGCCCGCCGAGCTGACTTGCAGCGACGACGTGCCGTCGACCGTGGTGATCTTCAGGAAGTTGTCGATGGTGCTGCCAGTCTCGCCCTGCAGCAAATCACGCAGATCGATACGGTCACCGTCGGCGGCCTTGAAGTCCTTGATCACGTCGTTGCCGGTGTCGCCCGCCTTCCAGACAAAGGTGTCGGCGCCAGAACCACCGATGAGGATGTCATTGCCCTGACCACCGATCAGTGTGTCGTTGCCGGTGCCGCCGAGCAGGATGTCATTGCCTTTGCCGCCATCGAGCAGGTCGTTGCCGCCCGAGCCGAAGAGGATGTCATTGCCCGCGCCACCCAACAGCGTGTCATTGCCATCATGCGCACCGGACACATCGAACGCCTGATAGTGCTCGGTGATGTATTGGTGCACGTTGCTGGTGGTGACCTTGCTGACGTCGACGCCGGTTTCCTTGGCAACGAACGCCTGCATCGCCTGATAACCCTCACCGGCAATGCCGTTGAAACTCACCAGATCGCCAAAGAGGATGTCATTGCCGTCGCCACCGCTGACGGTGTCGTTGCCCGGCATCGTCGCTTCGGTGTGGCCGATAATCGAGTTGGCCAGATCCTTCGGATCAATGTTGGTCTGCGGCGTTTTATCCGAATCGTAAGGTTTCAGGTCGTTGAGGCTGACGCCGCTGTTCAGGCCGATGGCCTCGACATTCGACAGGCCACTGAGCAACGCGAAGCTGCTGGTCGAGTTGTCGGTGGTGGTCGAGGTGGTGCTGCTGCCGCTACCGGCCAGACTCGACAACTCGTAAGTGCCGTCGCCCTGCGCGTGAACGGTGCCCAGATTGGTGGTGCTCCAGCCATAACGGGCGGTGTAGGTCTGCAACTGGGCAAAACCGCTGGCGTTGATGCTCAGGTAATGCGTGTTGTCGATGTAGGTGCTGAAGGTGTCGCCCAGCTTGTAGTTGCTGGTGGTCACCACGCTGTCGAACTTCACGCTGCCGTACAGCGTCGGGTTGGTCTGCTCGCCGCTCTGGTAGTAGGTCGGCTGGCCGTCGGTGATGAAGTACGTGAGGTTTTTCGCCCCGGTGTTGGCCACAGCGTCGGCACTCTGGAACCAGTTGGCCGTGGTTTTGAACACGTCCTCATAGTTGGTGCCGCCGCCGGAACTCATCGAGTCGAGTACGGATTTGAGCAGGGTCAGCGCATTCGGGTCGTTGAGGTTCACCGACACCGACTTGTTGACCTGGGTATCGAAGTCCACCAGGAAGATGTTCACCGTACCCGAGTTGCTGCCGCCCAGGCTCTGCTTGAGGGTGTTGAACACCGACGTCAGCGAATCCTTGGCCGCATTGATCGACGAGCTGCTCATACTGCCGGAGCTGTCGACCATGAAGGCGATGTTGTAGTTAGTGCCCGGGACCACGGTCAGGCCGCCGATGTCGGCGACGATGATGTCGTTGCCATCGGTGCCGCTGACGGTGTCATCGGCCGACGTGGCGACAATGGCGTTGTAGACCGCCGGCACCACGGTGACCGGAATGGTCGCGGTGCTGCTCGCCGAACCGCCGACCATCTCGGTGGAGGTCGAGGTCACGGTCAGGTTGAACTGGCCGTTGTAGTACGGCGGCGGGGTCACGGTCAGGCTACCGAGGTTCCAGCCGGTGACGTTGGCGTCGCCGCTGCTGGCGGTGACGGTGAAGGTATGGCCCGCGCCATCGCTGAGCACCGAGCCGACTGGCGCGCCGCTGATCTTCACGCTCAGGGTTTCCGAGCCGTCGGTGTCAGTCAGTGCGGTGGTGATTGCTGACAGTTTCACCGTGGTGCCTTCGGCGCCGGTGTTGAGTTTGTAGCCGTCGTAATAGCCTTCGCCGTTGCTGCCGTGCAGATCGGAGACGGTCACGCCCGAATTCACCAGATCCTGCACGCCGGTGTAGATCGGTACGCCAGCGCTGCTCAGGTCGATCGGCGTGCTGCCGTTGACCGACAGGTTGACGTCGTAGCTGCCCGGGCCGCTCTGGTTGTGGTGGTAGATGTCCAGGGTGTAGTAGCCGCTGGTGGTCGGGGTGAACGAACCGTTGAGGTTACCGCCCGCGCCCCACGTGGTCGATGCCACGCTCTTGCCGCCAATGGTCACCAACAGGCTGTCATCGCCGATACCACTGAAGGTGTAGGTCTTGCCGGCTTCCAGATAGATCAGGCCCGAGGTCTTCGAGGCAGTACCGGCGGTCACGCTGCCGTCGGACTGCACGTTGTTGACGTTAGTGCTGGTGTTCGGTGTGCCCGCACCGTCAATGACGTTTTTCAACGTGGTCGAATCCGCGCCGTTGCCGTTGGTGCCCAGACCCGAGAGACCAGTCCAGACTTCCTTGATCAGTCCGGTCGACTTCACGCTGTTGTCGGCCACGCTCACGGTTGGCGCATCCGCTACCGGGGTGATGTCGATCTTCACGGTGCCGGTGTTGCCCAGCAGTTGGCCGTCGGTTGGCTGGAACTTGATTTGCGCGTAGTCAGCCTGGTTGTTGCCCAGACCGCTGCCGCCGTAACCGTTGACGCCCGACTCGTTGGCATCCGGCAGGAAGCGCAGCTTGCCCGCGTCGATGTCAGCCTTGCTGAAGGTCTGGTTGTTGGCGACGTCCTTCCAGGTCGAGCCGTCCAGGTACTGCAGTTTGCCTTCGCCCGGCAGCTGGGTAATTTTGATGCCGAGGCTGGCGGCCGGGCTGTCGACGTCAGTAACGCCGAAAGTCGACCAGCCGAGCACCAGCGGGGTGTCTTCGGTGCCGGTGACGTTGCTCGGTGCAGCAACCGGTGCGTCGTTGACCGCCACCACGTTGACCGTGGTGGTCGCGGTGTTGGAGTAGTTGCCGCCATCGGTCACAGTCACGGTGATGATCCGCGGCACGGTGCTCGGATTCTCACTGCTGTTGGTGAAGCTGATGTTCTTGATGGCCTGCATGTAGTCGGCCAGCGTCGCGTTACCGGACAGCGTCAGCGTGACGGTGCCGTTGGTGCTGTTGGCATTGATGGTGATGCCGTTGACGCTGTTGCCCAGGTTCAGCGCATCGCCGTCCTGACGGTTGGTCAGGATTACGGTGGCGCCGGTGAGCATGGTGCTGTCCGGGTCGGTGATGCTGATGTCGGTGTCGGCAATCGACACACCCGCGCCCGGGGTGTTTTCGGTAAAGGTCACCTTGTAGTCGGCACCGGTGGCGCCGCTGGAGTTGTTGGCATCCAGGTCGATGACCGGCGGTGCGTCGTTGTCGATGATCGACGTGCTGACGCTGCCATTGGTGCTGCTGACCGCGAGGTTCTCGAAGTTGCCGCCAGTGGCTGAATCGATCTTGACCACGAAGTTCTCGGTGCCTTCGGTGATCTTGTCATCGATGGTGGCGACATTGAACTGCGCGCTGCTCGCACCGGCCGGGATCTTCACGGTGTACACACCGGTGAAGTCCGAACCGTCGGCAGCGGTACCGCTGTAGACGATTTTCAGGGTCACTTCGGTTTGCGCCGGGTGGTTCAGGCTGACCGTGTAGCTGGCGGTCTGGCCTTCGGTCACCGAGCTGCTGCCAGTGATGCTGACGGTGGTGGTGTCGATGGTGTCGGTGACGTTGGTCACGGCTGGCGTGGTGTTGGTCACCAGATTTTCGAAGCCGCCGCCGCTGGTGCCGGTGATGGTCGCCTGCACGGTGCCGGCGTCTTTGTAGACGTCGTCAGCTGGTGCTGGAACGGTCACGGTGCCGGTGGTTTTGCCGGCGTCGATGGTGATTACCGAGCCGTTGCTCAGGGTTACGGTGACTGGCGAGCCTGCGGCATTGGTCAGGGTCGCGGTGTAAGTGATCTGACCACCTTCGGCCACGGTGCCGGTCGCGGACAGCGACAGGTTGGTGGTGTCGACGGTGTCGGTCACGGTGGTGCTGACCGGGGTTTTGTCGGCCACGAGGTTCTCGTAGTTGCCGCCCGTCACGTTGGTGATCGAGTTGGTCAGCGGCGCATGACCGGTTAGCGCATCGTTCGGTGCGGTGGTGGTCGCGGTGCCGGTGGTCTGGCCGACGCCAATGGTGATGGTCTGACCGTTCGACAGGGTCACGACAACCGGCGAGCCGGTAACCGGTGCGCCTACGGTCGCGGTGTAGACGACGTTGCCGCCTTCAGCCGCTGTACCGGTCGCGGTCAGTTTCACCGTGGTGGTGTCGATAGTGTCCGTGACGCTGGTCACGGCCGGCGTCGTGCTCGGCACGAGGTTTTCGAAGTTGCCACCGGTGGCGTTGCTGATCGTGGCCTGCACGGTGCCGGCGTCTTTGTAGACGTCATCCGCTGGCGCTGGAACAGTCACGGTGCCAGTAGTTTTGCCGGCGTCGATGGTGATCACGGCGCCGTTGGACAAGGTGACGGTCACTGGCGAGCCAGCGGCGTTGGTCAATGTTGCGGTGTAGATGATCGAGCCGCCCTCAGCGACCGAATTGGTAGCGCTGAGCGACAGATTGGTGGTGTCGACGGTGTCGGTCACGTTGGTGCTGACCGGCGTTTTGTCAGCCACGAGGTTCTCGTAGTTACCGCCCGTCACGTTGGTGATCGAGTTGGTCAGTGGAGCATGGCCAGTCAATGCGTCGTTTGGCGCCGTGGTGGTCGCCGTACCGGTGGTCTGGCCGACGCCGATGGTGATCGTCTGACCGTTGGCCAGGGTCACGACAACCGGCGAACCGGTGACTGGCGCGCCGACAGTCGCGGTGTAGACAACGTTGCCGCCCTCGGCTGCAGTTGTGGTTGCAGTGAGTTTTACGGTGGTGGTGTCGATCGTGTCGGTAACGCTGGTCACGGCTGGAATCGTGCTCGGCACGAGGTTTTCGAAGTTGCCACCGGTGGCGGTGCTGATCGTCGCCTGCACGGTGCCGGCGTCTTTGTAGACGTCATCCGCTGGCGCTGGAACAGTCACGGTGCCAGTGGTTTTACCGGCGTCGATGGTGATCACGGCGCCGTTGGACAGGGTTACGGTCACTGGCGAGCCAGCGGCGTTGGTCAAGGTTGCGGTGTAAACGATCGAGCCGCCTTCGGCCACGGTGCCGGTGGCGCTCAGCGACAGATTGGTGGTGTCTACGGTGTCGGTGACATTGGTCGATACCGGGGACTTGTCGGCCACCAGGTTCTCGAAGTTGCCACCTGTTACGTCAGTGATCGCATTGGTCAGTGGAGCATGGCCAGTCAATGCGTCGTTTGGCGCCGTGGTGGTCGCGTTACCGGTGGTCTGGCCGACGCCAATGGTGATGGTCTGACCGTTGGCCAGGGTCACGACAACCGGCGAACCGGTAACTGGCGCGCCGACAGTCGCGGTGTAGATGACGTTGCCACCTTCTGCTGTCGACTCTGTTGCTGTCAGTTTGACGGTGGTGGTGTCGATGGTGTCGGTGACGTTGGTCACTGCCGGTACGGTGCTCGGCACCAGGTTTTCGAAGTTGCCACCGGTGGCGGTGCTGATGGTCGCCTGCACGGTGCCAGCGTCTTTGTAGACGTCATCGGCCGGGGCTGGAACGGTCACGGTGCCAGTAGTTTTGCCGGCGTCGATGGTGATCACGGCGCCGTTGGACAAGGTGACGGTCACTGGCGAGCCAGCGGCGTTGGTCAATGTTGCGGTGTAGATGATCGAGCCACCTTCAGCGACCGAACCGGTCGCACTGAGCGACAGATTGGTGGTGTCGACAGTGTCGGTCACCGTAGTGCTGACCGGCGTTTTGTCAGCCACGAGGTTCTCGTAGTTACCGCCGCTCACGTTGGTGATCGCGTTGGTCAGCGGTGCATGACCGGTCAAAACGTCGTTTGGCGCGGTAGTGGTTGCGGTGCCGGTAGTCTGGCCTACACCGATGGTGATGGTTTGACCGTTCGACAGGGTTACCACGACTGGCGAACCGGTTACTGGCGCGCCGACGGTTGCGGTGTAGACGACATTGCCGCCTTCAGCGGCAGTGGCGGTCGCGGTCAGTTTCACCGTGGTGGTGTCGATGGTGTCGGTGACGCTGGTCACAGCCGGCGTCGTGCTCGGCACCAGGTTTTCGAAGTTGCCACCGGTGGCGTTGCTGATCGTCGCCTGCACGGTGCCGGCGTCCTTGTAGACGTCGTCAGCCGGGGCTGGAACGGTCACGGTGCCAGTGGTTTTACCGGCATCGATGGTGATCACTGCGCCGTTCGACAAGGTGACGGTCACTGGCGAGCCAGCGGCGTTGGTCAGGGTCGCGGTGTAAACGATCGAGCCGCCTTCAGCCACCGAGCCAGTCGCGCTCAGCGACAGGTTCGTGGTGTCGACGGTGTCAGTCACGGTGGTGCTGACCGGAGTTTTGTCGGCAACAAGGTTCTCGTAGTTGCCGCCGGTCACGTTGGTGATCGAGTTGGTCAGTGGCGCATGACCGGTCAATGCATCGTTTGGCGCTGCGGTGGTTGCAGTGCCCGTGGTCTGGCCAACACCGATGGTGATGGTTTGACCATTGGCCAAAGTCACGACAACCGGCGAGCCGGTAACCGGTGCGCCTACGGTAGCGGTGTAGACAACGTTGCCGCCTTCAGCCGCTGTACCGGTCGCGGTCAGTTTCACCGTGGTGGTGTCGATAGTGTCCGTGACGCTGGTCACAGCCGGCGTCGTGCTCGGCACCAGATTTTCGAAGTTGCCACCGGTGGCGTTGCTGATCGTCGCCTGCACGGTGCCGGCGTCTTTGTAGACGTCGTCAGCCGGTGCTGGAACGGTCACCGTGCCAGTGGTTTTACCTGCGTCGATGGTGATCACGGCGCCGTTCGACAGGGTCACGGTCACTGGCGAGCCAGCGGCGTTGGTCAGGGTCGCGGTGTAAACGATCGAACCACCTTCAGCGACCGAATTGGTAGCGCTGAGTGACAGATTGGTCGTGTCGACGGTGTCGGTAACATTGGTCGATACCGGGGACTTGTCGGCCACCAGGTTCTCGAAGTTGCCGCCGGTTACGTCAGTGATCGCGTTGGTCAGTGGAGCATGGCCAGTCAATGCGTCGTTTGGCGCCGTGGTGGTCGCGGTACCGGTGGTCTGGCCGACACCGATGGTGATCGTCTGACCGTTGGCCAGGGTTACGACAACCGGCGAGCCGGTGACTGGCGCGCCGACAGTCGCGGTGTAGGTGACGTTGCCGCCTTCAGCTGCCGACTCTGTCGCCGTCAGCTTCACGGTGGTGGTGTCGATGGTGTCGGTGACATTGGTCACGGCCGGCACGGTGCTCGGTACCAGATTCTCGAAGTTGCCGCCGGTCGCGGTCGAAATGGTTGCTTCGACTTTGCCTGCGTCTTTGTATACGTCATCCGCTGGCGCTGCGACGGTGACGGTGCCGGTGGTTTTACCGGCGTCTATAGTGATCACGGCGCCGTTGCTCAGCGTCACGGTCACTGGTGAACCGGCGGCGTTGGTCAAAGTAGCGGTGTAGACAATCGAACCGCCCTCGGCAACGGAACCGGTCGCACTGAGCGACAGATTGGTGGTGTCGACGGTATCGGTGACCGTGGTCGAAACCGGGGTCTTGTCGGCCACCAGATTTTCGTAATTGCCGCCGGTTACACCGGTGATCGAGTTGGTCAGTGGCGCCTGACCGGTCAGCGCATCGTTCGGTGCGGTGGTGGTCACAGTGCCGGTGGTTTTACCGACTTCGATGGTGATGTTCTGACCGTTGGCCAAAGTCACCACGACAGGTGAACCGGTCACTGGAGCGCCCACAGTGGCGGTGTAAGTGACGGTGCCACCTTCAGCGACCGACGTATCAGCCGTCAGTTTTACGGTCGAGGTGTCGATGGTGTCGGTGACGCTGGTCACAGCCGGCGTCGTGCTCGGCACCAGGTTCTCGAAGTTACCACCGGTGGCGTTGCTGATCGTCGCCTGCACGGTGCCGGCGTCTTTGTAGACGTCGTCGGCCGGGGCTGGAACGGTCACGGTGCCAGTGGTTTTGCCGGCCTCGATGGTGATCACGGCGCCGTTGCTCAGCGTCACGGTCACTGGCGAGCCAGCCGCGTTGGTCAGCGTTGCGGTGTAAACAATCCAACCACCCTCGGCCACTGTCCCTGTGGCGCTGAGCGACAGGTTAGTGGTGTCGACGGTGTCGGTCACGGTGGTGCTGACCGGAGTTTTGTCGGCAACAAGGTTTTCGTAGTTGCCGCCGGTCACGTTGGTGATCAAGTTGGTCAGTGGCGCATGGCCGGTCAACGCATCATTTGGTGCGGTGAAGGTCACGGTGCCGGTGGTTTTGCCGACTTCGATGGTGATGTTCTGACCATTGGCCAGCGTCACGGTGACCGGTGAACCGGTTACTGGTGCCCCAACGGTCGCGGTGTAAGTGACGGTACCGCCCTCAGCGACCGACGTATCAGCCGTCAGTTTGACGGTCGAGGTGTCGATGGTATCGGTAACTTCGGTCACGGCCGGGACAGTGCTCGGCACCAGGTTTTCGAAATTGCCACCCGTCGCCGTCGAGATTGTTGCTTCAACTTTGCCTGCGTCTTTGTAGACGTCGTCGGCTGGCGCTGGAACAGACACGGTGCCGCTGGTTTTGCCGGCTTCGATGGTAATCACCGCACCGTTCGACAGAGTCACGGTGACTGGCGAGCCAGCAGCGTTGGTCAATGTCGCGGTATAGATGATCGAACCGCCTTCGGCCACAGAACCGGTCGCACTGAGCGACAGGTTGGTGGTGTCGACGGTGTCAGTGACCGTGGTCAAAACCGGAGTCTTGTCGGCCACCAGATTTTCGTAGTTGCCGCCAGTGACACCGGTGATCGAGTTGGTGATCGGCGCGTGGCCGGTCAGCGCATCGTTCGGCGCGGTGAAGGTTACGGTGCCAGTGGTTTTACCGACTTCAATGGTGATGTTCTGACCATTGGCCAGCGTCACGACGACAGGCGAGCCGGTTACTGGCGCACCGACAGTGGCGGTGTAGGTGACGGTGCCACCTTCAGCGGCGGTCTCGGTCGCCGTCAGTTTCACGGTCGAGGTGTCGATAGTATCGGTGACTTCGGTCACGGCCGGAACAGTGCTCGGCACCAGGTTTTCGAAGTTGCCACCGGTAGCGGTCGAAATCGTCGCTTCGACTTTGCCGGCGTCTTTGTAGACGTCATCGGCCGGAGCTGGAACGGTCACGGTGCCAGTGGTTTTACCGGCTTCGATGGTGATTACCGCGCCGTTCGACAGGGTCACCGTGACTGGCGAGCCTGCAGCGTTGGTCAGGGTTGCGGTGTAGATGATCGAACCACCTTCCGCAACGGTGCCGGTCGCAGTCAGCGACAGATTGGTGGTGTCGACGGTGTCGGTGACATTGGTCGAAACCGGCGTCTTGTCCGCCACCAGATTTTCGAAGTTGCCGCCGCTCACCTCGGTGATCGCATTGGTGATCGGCGCGTGGCCGGTCAGTGCGTCATTCGGCGCGGTGGTGGTCGCGGTGCCGGTGGTCTGGCCAACACCAATGGTGATGGTCTGACCGTTAGCCAGGGTCACGACCACAGGTGAACCAGTGACTGGCGCGCCGACGGTTGCGGTGTAAGTCACGCTGCCGCCTTCAGCCGCCGACTCGGTCGCGGTGAGTTTGACGGTGGTGGTGTCGATGGTGTCGGTGACATTGGTCACCGCCGGTACGGTGCTCGGCACCAGATTCTCGAAGTTACCGCCCGTTGCATCCTTGATGGTGACTTCGACTTTGCCAGCGTCTTTGTAGACGTCATCGGCAGGTGCCGCAACGGTCACGGTGCCGGTAGTTTTGCCAGCCTCGATGGTGATCACCGAACCGTTCGACAGGGTCACGGTCACCGGGGTGCCGGCCGGGTTGGTCAGCGTCGCGGTGTAAACGATCGAACCGCCTTCAGCCACAGAATCGGTTGCGGTCAGGTTCAGGTTGGTGGTGTCGGTGGTGTCCGAAACCACGGTGTCGGCGGACTTGCCGTCGACCGCCAGTTTTTCGTAATTGCCGCCGGTGGCGCCGTCGATGGTCACGCTCAGCGAGCTGCCGCCGGCCAGTGGGCTGTTTGGCGCGACGAAGTTCACCGAACCGGTGGTTTCACCGACGGCGATGGTGATGGTCTGGCCGTTGGACAGGGTCACGACAACCGGCGAGCCGGTCACTGGCGCGGTCACGGTCGCGGTGTAGACCACGGTTTCGCCTTCAGCGACGTTCGCCGTGGCGGTCAGCGACACGGTGGAGGTGTCGATGGTGTCGTTGACGGTGGTGACGGCCGGAGTAGTGCTGGTGACGAGGTTTTCGAAGTCGCCACCGGTCGCGCCTTTGATGGTCGCTTCAACGGTGCCGGCGTCTTTGTAGACGTCGTCTTTCGGTGCGTCGACGGTGACAGTGCCAGTGGTTTTGCCAGCGTCAATGGTGATCACCGAGCCGTTGCTCAGGGTCACGATGACTGGCGAGCCAGCAGCATTGGTCAGGGTCGCGGTGTAGGTGATCTGGCCACCCTCGTTCACCGAGCCGGTCGCGGTCAGCGACAGGTTGGTGGTGTCGACGGTGTCGGTGACGGTGGTGTTGACCGGGGTTTTGTCGGCCACGAGGTTTTCGTAGTTGCCGCCGGAAACGCCGGTGATCGAGTTGGTCAACGGAGCATGGCCAGTCAGCGCATCGTTTGGCGCGGTGGTGGTCACGGTGCCGCTGGTTTTACCCACTTCGATGGTGATGTTCTGACCATTGGCCAGGGTCACGACAACCGGCGAACCGGTGACTGGCGCGCCGACCGTCGCGGTGTAGGTGACGGTGCCACCTTCAGCCGCAGACTCGGTGGCGGTCAGTTTGACCGTCGAGGTGTCGATGGTGTCAGTGACGTCGGTTACGGCTGGCGTGGTGCTCGGAACGAGGTTCTCGAAGTTGCCGCCAGTGGCGTCCTTGATGGTCACTTCGACCTTGCCAGCGTCTTTGTAGACGTCATCGGCTGGAGCCGCCACGGTCACGGTGCCGGTGGTCTTGCCCGCTTCGATGGTGATTACCGAACCGTTCGACAGGGTGACGGTGACTGGCGTACCGGCCGGATTGGTCAGTGTTGCGGTGTAAACGATCGAACCGCCTTCAGCCACAGTGCCGGTCGCCGTCAGCGACAGGTTGGTGGTGTCGACAGTGTCAGTAACAGTGGTCGAAACCGGGGTTTTGTCGGCGACCAGATTCTCGTAGTTACCGCCGCTCACATCAGTAATCGCGTTGGTCAGCGGCGTGTGCCCAGTCAGCGCATCGTTTGGCGCGGTGGTGGTCACGGTGCCGCTGGTTTTGCCGACCTCGATGGTGATGTTCTGGCCGTTGGCCAGGGTCACTACAACCGGAGAACCCGTCACTGGAGCACCGACGGTGGCGGTGTAAGTAACGGTGCCACCTTCAGCCGCTGACTCGGTGGCAGTCAGTTTGACCGTCGAGGTGTCGATGGTGTCAGTGACGTCGGTCACGGCCGGCACAGTGCTCGGTACCAGGTTCTCGAAGTTGCCGCCGGTAGCATCCTTGATAGTCACTTCGACCTTGCCGGCGTCTTTGTAGACGTCATCGGCCGGCGCCGGAACGGTCACGGTGCCAGTGGTTTTACCTGTCTCGATGGTGATCACCGAGCCGTTCGACAGGGTCACGGTGACAGGCGAGCCCGCCGCATTGGTCAGGGTCGCGGTGTAGATGATCGAACTGCCCTCGGCCACGGAACCGGTAGCGCTGAGCGACAGATTGGTGGTGTCGGTGCTGTCGGTCACTGTGGTGGTGATCGGGGTTTTGTCGGCGACCAGATTTTCGTAATTGCCGCCGCTCACGCCGGTGATCGAGTTGGTCAGCGGGGCCTGACCGGTCAGCGCATCGTTCGGCGCGGTGAAGGTTACAGTGCCGGTGGTCTTGCCCACTTCAATGGTGATGCTCTGACCATTGGCCAGGGTCACCACGACAGGAGAACCGGTGACCGGCGCGCCGACAGTGGCGGTATAGGTGACGGTGCCGCCTTCAGCGACCGTGGTGTCGGCCGTCAGCTTCACGGTCGAGGTGTCGATGGTGTCAGTGACTTCGGTCACGGCTGGCGTGGTGCTCGGGACCAGGTTCTCGAAGTTGCCGCCGGTAGCGTCCTTGATGGTGACTTCGACTTTGCCGGCGTCCTTGTAGACGTCATCGGCAGGCGCAGGAACAGTCACGGTGCCGGTGGTTTTGCCCGCTTCGATGGTGATCACCGAGCCGTTGCTCAGGGTCACGGTGACCGGGCTGCCAGCGGCATTGGTCAGGGTCGCGGTGTAGGTGATCTGGCCGCCTTCAGCTACGGTTCCTGTCGCGCTCAGCGTCAGGTTGGTGGTATCGACGGTGTCGGTGACGGTGGTGCTGACCGGGGTTTTGTCGGCCACGAGGTTTTCGTAGTTGCCGCCGGAAACGCCGGTGATCGCGTTGGTCAGTGGAGCGTGGCCAGTCAGCGCATCGTTCGGCGCCGTGGTGGTCACGGTGCCGGTGGTTTTGCCGACTTCAATGGTGATGTTCTGACCGTTGGCCAGGGTCACCACGACCGGCGAACCAGTGACCGGCGCGCCGACAGAGGCGGTGTAGGTGACGGTGCCACCTTCAGCGGCCGACTCGGTGGCGGTCAGTTTGACCGTCGAGGTATCGATGGTGTCAGTTACATCGGTAACGGCTGGCGTGGTGCTCGGAACCAGATTCTCGAAGTTGCCGCCGGTAGCATCCTTGATAGTGACTTCGACCTTGCCGGCGTCTTTGTAGACGTCATCGGCTGGAGCCGCCACGGTCACGGTGCCGGTGGTCTTGCCCGCTTCGATGGTGATCACCGAGCCATTGCTCAGGGTCACAGTCACCGGGGTGCCGGCCGGGTTGGTCAGGGTCGCGGTGTAAACAATCGAACCCCCTTCCGCCACGGTGCCGGTCGCAGTCAGCGACAGGTTGGTGGTGTCGACAGTGTCAGTAACAGTGGTCGAAACCGGGGTTTTGTCGGCAACGAGGTTCTCGTAATTGCCGCCGGAAACGTCGGTGATCGCATTGGTCAGCGGAGCGTGGCCAGTCAGCGCATCGTTTGGCGCGGTAGTGGTCACGGTGCCGCTGGTTTTGCCGACTTCGATAGTGATGTTCTGGCCGTTCGCCAAGGTCACGACAACCGGCGAACCGGTGACTGGTGCGCCAACGGTGGCGGTGTAGGTGACAGTGCCACCTTCAGCCACAGTGGTGTCGGCCGTCAGCTTCACGGTCGAGGTGTCGATGGTATCAGTGACGTCGGTCACGGCAGGCGTGGTGCTTGGCACCAAGTTCTCGAAGTTGCCGCCGGTGGCGTCCTTGATGGTC
>NZ_CATKPW010000019.1:0-49237 GCF_949767675.1 Pseudomonas sp. IT-P395 | reverse complement strand
CTTGCAATGCGATCCCCTGTTGGCGGGGCGCCACGCTGCGATCTTTTGATCTGCAAGGCCTTCACATTCCACCAACAATTCCTCGCTTCCACGCCTCGCGACCCTATGGCAACTTGGCGGCCCTTGACGAGGCTGCAACCCATGGCAAACCCCTACCGCGAATTGTTCAACGCCCCCGGTGCACGCAATTTTGTGCTGGCCGGAATGATCGCGCGCATGCCGATCTCCATGACCGGTATCGGCGTGATCACCATGCTCTCGCAGTTGAAGGGCGGGTATGCGCTGGCCGGTGCGGTGGCGGCGACGTTCGCCCTGGCAACGGCGTTCTGTGCGCCACAGGTTTCGCGGCTGGTTGATCGCTTCGGTCAGGGGCGGATTCTGCCGGTATCGGCATTGATCGGCGGCGGGGCGCTGTTGATGTTGCTGCTGTGCACGCGTTTGCAGGCACCGACCTGGACGCTGTTCGTCTTCGCCGCGCTGGCCGGGTGCATGCCGAGCATGTCGGCGATGGTGCGGGCGCGCTGGACGGAAATCTATCGCGGCCAGCCACAACTGCAGACGGCGTACGCGCTGGAGTCGGTACTCGATGAAGTCTGCTTTATTGTCGGTCCGCCGCTGTCGGTGGGCTTGTGCGTGGCGGTGTTCCCCGAGGCCGGGCCGCTGGCGGCGCTGTTGGCGCTGGCGATCGGCGTGACGGCGTTTGTCGCCCAGCGCAGCACCGAGCCGCCGGTGCATCCGCACGCCCTCGAGCACCACGGCTCAATCATTGGTTCGACGGACATTCAGCTGTTGCTGGCGTTAATGATCGCCATGGGCGTGATCGTCGGTGTGGTCGATGTCGTCAGCGTCGCGTTCGCTCAGCAACAGGGGCAACCGGCGGCGGCGAGCATTGTGCTGTCGGTGTATGCCATCGGTTCGTGTCTGGCCGGGATTGCGTTTGGGGCGATGCGCTCGAAACTGCCGTTGCCGCAATTGTTTCTGTATGGCGGGGTGGCGACGGCAGTGACGACGCTGCCACTGTTGCTGGCGAGCAATATTATCGACCTCGCGCTGGCAGTATTCATTGCCGGCCTGTTCTTCGCGCCAACCTTGATTGTCGCGATGGCACTGGTCGAACGCATCGTGCCGCCGGCCAAGCTCACCGAAGGGCTGACCTGGCTGGTGACTGGTTTGAGTATCGGCGTTGCCATTGGCGCCGCTGGTTCGGGCGCGCTGGTCGATGCTTTCGGCGCACGCAGCGGCTTTTGGTTGGCGATTGCTGCCGGGGCAGTAGTCCTCGCGTCGGCGGTGCAGAGTTTCCGTCATCTGAAGTGATCGGCCAACCGACTAATTCCCGCGTCACCTCATCCGTTCTCTTTTACAGATAACCCTATTGAGGTAAACGCGGTGACAAAGCTGACACTGCTGTGCCTGCCCTATTCGGGCGCCAGCGCCATGGTCTACAGCCGCTGGCGGCGCCAACTGCCGTCGTGGTTGCACCTGCAACCGGTGGAATTGCCCGGGCGCGGTGCCCGATTCGACGAACCCCTGCAAATCGACATGCGTGCACTGGCCCGGCAATTGGCCCGCGAGCACAAGCCCGGCTTGCAAACGCCTTACGCGCTGTTCGGGCATAGCCTCGGTGCGCTGCTGGCGTGCGAGCTGGCACATGCTTTTCGCGAGCTCGGTGCGCCGGAGCCGGTGGCGCTGTTCGCTTCCGGCACGGCCGCGCCGACCCTGCGCAGTGACTATGATCGCGGCTTTGCCGAAGCGCGCAGCGATGAGGAATTGATCGATCAACTGCGCACTTTTCAGGGCACCAGTGAAGAAGTGCTGGCCAACAAAGAGCTGATGAGCCTGACCCTGCCGGTGCTGCGCGCCGACTTCATGATGTGCGGGCGTTTCACACCGGCGCAGCGGCCCTTGCTCAATTGTCCGGTGCACGTGCTGGGCGGCAAGGAAGACCGCGCGACCACCGAGCAACTGATCGGCTGGAGCAAGGAAACCCTGGGCAGTTTTTCCGTGGACATGATGACCGGTGGGCACTTCTTCATTCATGAGCACGAAGCCCGGGTCATTCGCACGATCAAGACCCATCTGGAAGTCCATCACCGCCGTCATGCCCAGGCAGCGGCGCCGGCCTTTTAGCGCGGTTCACCTATCGAGTGATTACAGGAGGCCAGTCATGGCTGTTGCTGTGGGATTTTCCGTTCGGCCACTGCTGCCGCAACGGGGGCGCTTGCCGTTGTTGGTGGAAGCGACCGATGCGGACACTGACTTGCTGGCAGTGTTCGATGAATTGAAAGAACTGGTGGACGAGCATCTGCTGCGCGACGGCGGGGTACTGTTTCGCGGTTTCCGTCTGAACGGTGCCGAACAGTTCCGGCAGTTCGCGGCGAGTTTTGGCCATCCGCTGTTGAACTATGAATTCGGCTCGACGCCGCGCACCAACGTGACGCAGGGCGTGTACACCTCGACCGAATACCCGGCGCACCAGAGCATTCCGCTGCACAACGAGCAGGCCTACTCCCGCGACTGGCCGATGAAAATCTGGTTCTACAGCATGATCGCGGCAAAGTCCGGTGGCGAGACGCCGATTGCCGACAGCCGTGAAGTCTATCGGCGTGTTCCCGCGGCGATTCGCGAGCGCTTCGTCAGCAAAGGGCTGATGTATGTGCGCAACTTCGGCAACGGGTTGGATGTGGCCTGGGAAGACGTGTTCGACACTGACGATCGCGAGGTCGTCGAGGCCTACTGCAAGGCCCACGGCATTGTCTGCGAATGGAAGGATGACGGTGAACTGCGCACCCGCCAGACCTGTCAGGCGGTGGCGGTCCATCCGGTGACCGGTGACAACGTCTGGTTCAATCAGGCGCACCTGTTCCACATTTCCAACCTGCAAGCGGAAGTGCGTGAAAGCCTGTTGGACATTGTCGACGAAGAAGACTTGCCGCGTAACGTTTACTACGGTGACGGCTCGGCGATTGAAGACGAGGTGCTGGCGCAGATTCGCGCGGTGCTCGATGAGTGCGCGATCAGCTTTCCCTGGCAGGAGGGCGATGTGCTGATGCTCGACAACATGCTCTCGGCGCACGCGCGTTCGCCGTTCGAAGGTCCGCGTAAAGTGATTGTCGCCATGGCTGAGGGGCATTCACAGGGTCCGCTCTGAGCAATTCCCACGTCTGTTGGTAAAGCTGCCGAAGCCGGTCTCGTACCGGCTTCGGCATTTGTGTGTCTACCGTCGAGCCGCTGTTGCGCCAGCGCGCTAAATCATCGCGTTTGTCATTCGTTCTTGTTGATACGACCGGGTCTCCTGGTCACGCCGCCGATCAGCAAGGACCCCATGCATGAATGCCGCAGACGCCCAGAAACTAGCCCGTCGTTTTATCGAACTGCCACAGGACAAACGCCGTTTGTTCCTCGCCGGTATGGCCCGTGAGGGCATCGATTTTGCGCAGCTGCCCATGACTGCCTGTGACGGGATCGCCGAGCGAGACGGACTTTCGTATGCCCAGCAGCGGATGTGGTTTCTCTGGCAACTGGACCCGCACAGCGCTGCTTACAACTTGCCAATGGCGGTACGTCTTACGGGAGACTTGCAAGCGCAGGCGCTGGAGCAGGCGTTCAGTCAGTTGGCGGCGCGGCACGAGTGCTTGCGCACCACCTTCGGTCAGGATGGTGAGCGCGCGGTTCAGCGCGTCGCTGAACCGCGGCCGTTGAAACTGGCGATCACCGATCTCAGTGCGGTGCCCGAAGCCCAGCGCTGGCCGCTGGCGCAACAGCACATGATGGCTGAGGCCGGTCAAGCCTTTGATCTGGAGAATGGCCCGCTGCTCAGTCTGCGCCTGTTGCGCCTGGCCGAGCAGGAGCATGTGTTGCTGCTGACCTTGCACCACATCATCGCCGATGGCTGGTCGATGAACATTCTCATCGATGAGTTCATGCGCATCTATGACGCACGGGTGGCGGGGCGCGAGCCGTCGTTGCCGGCGCTCACCGTGCATTACCGCGATTACGCGTTGTGGCAACGCAGTTGGCTGGAGGCCGGTGAGCGCGAACGTCAGCTGGATTACTGGCGTACGCAATTGGGCGCCGAGCATCCGGTGCTGGAGCTGCCGACCGATCGTGCCTATCCGGCGCAATCCAGTCATCAGGGCGCGCGTCTGGAAACGGTGATCGACGCAGCGCTGCGTCAGGAGCTGAAAAGCCTTGCCCAGCGTCAGGGCGTGACACTGTTTGTGGTGTTGCTGGCCGCGTTCAAAACGTTGCTGCATCGCTACAGCGGCCAGACCGATATTCGCGTTGGCGGGCTGATCGCCAACCGCACCCGCAGCGAAACCGAAGGGCTGATCGGCTTCTTCGTCAACACGCAGATCCTGCGCAGCGAAGTCACCGCGCAAACACGTTTTGCCGATCTGTTGCAGAACCTGCGTCAGGCCGCACTCGGCGCGCAGGTTCATCAGGATCTGCCGTTCGACGCCTTGATCGAAGCCTTGCAACCGGCGCGCAGCCAAAGCCACAACCCGCTGTTCCAGGTGATGTTCAACCACCAGCCGCTGGTGACCGACTTGCAGCACGTGCAACTCGAGTCCGGTTTGCAGGTGGGCTATTTGACTGAGGAGCAATTGGCCGGCAGCGGTCGCCAACATGCCGCCACCAGCGACCTGATGCTCGACACCCGCGAGGAGGGCGAGCAGTTGTTCGCGGCCTTCACCTACGCCACCGATATTTTTGATGCCGCAACCATCGCTGCGATGGCCGGGCATTGGCGCAACATCCTCGCGTCCGTGTGCCGTGATCCGCAGCAAATCGTCGGCGAAGTCGAACTGCTGGCGGAGACTGAACGTGCACAACTGATTCAAGTCACCAAGGCAGAACCGGTTTTCGCCAGTGTGCAGACCCTGTTCGAAGCGCAGGTGGCGCGCACGCCGCAGGCAGCGGCGGTGATTCTCGCGACCGAGCCGTCGCCGTCACTCAGCTATGCCGAGTTGAACACCCGCAGCAATCGTCTGGCCCATCAGTTGCGCACTCGCGGTGTCGGCCCTGACGTGCTGGTCGGCGTGGCGCTGGGGCGCTCGCTGGAACTGGCAGTGGCATTGCTGGCGGTGCTCAAGGCCGGCGGCGCTTACGTGCCGCTGGATCCGCAGACACCGGCCGAACGTTTGCGCCACGTGCTCGATGACAGTGGCCTGAAACTGCTGCTGACCGATCGCGAAAGCCTCGCCAGCCTGCCGGATCTGGATGACGTCGATTGCCTGTGTCTGGAGCAGTTGGCCGACAGTGATCCTGCCGACAATCTGCCTGTGACGGTCGCCGCGCAAAACCTCGCCTACGTGATCTACACCTCAGGCTCGACCGGCCGCCCGAAAGGCGTCGCGGTCAGTCATGGCGCGTTGAGCGAGTTCATCGCCCGCGCCATCGATTACAGCGACTTGCGCGAAGGCGATCGCGTTTTGCAGTTCGCCACCAGCAGCTTCGACGGCTTCGTCGAGCAGTTTTTCCCGCCGCTGTGTCACGGTGCCGCAGTCGTCCTGCGTGATGCGCGGTTGTGGGACAGCGCGGCGTTGCATCAGGTCATTGTCGAACACGGCATCACCCTGGCTGATCTGCCGGCCGCTTATTGGTATTGGCTGGTGCAGGAATACGCCGCTAATCCACCGGCCGGTTTCGCTGCGCTGCGGCAGATTCACGTCGGCGGCGAGGCGATGGCGGTTGACGGTTTGCGCCTGTGGCAACAGGCCGGTTTGGGCCATGTGCGCTTGCTCAACACCTACGGGCCGACCGAAGCCACGGTGGTTTCGACCATTCACGACTGCACCGCGCTGACGGCCGACGCCGTGTCGTGGCGCGGCATCCCGATCGGCCACGGTCTCGACGCACGCCGCCTGTACGTGCTCGACGATGATTTGAACCTGCTGCCACAAGGCGCGGTGGGCGAGTTGTACATCGGCGGGCCTGGCCTGGCGCGGGGTTATCACCGCCAGCCGACCCTCAGCGCCGAGCGCTTTATCGCCGACCCGTTCGCCGACGGCCAGCGCCTGTACCGCACCGGCGACCGCGCGCGACTGCGACTTGACGGCGCCGTGGAGTACATCGGCCGGGTCGATCATCAAGTGAAGATTCGCGGTTTCCGCATCGAACTGGGCGAAATCGAATCGCGCCTGCAGCAATGCCCCGGCATCCGCGAGGCGGTGGTGCTGGCAGTTCCGCTAAGCGGTGGTTTGCAACTGGTGGCCTACGTGGTCAGCGATCCGGCGGTGCTGCAAAGTGCAGCGACGCAAACGGCGTTCCGTCAGCAAATCCGCGCGGCGCTGCAAGCCAATCTGCCGGATTACATGGTGCCGGGCCATCTGCTGTTGCTGGCGAACCTGCCGCTGACACCGAGCGGCAAACTCGATCGCAAGGCCTTGCCGGCACCGGATCCGAGTCAACTGCAAGGCGACTATCGCCCGCCGCAAACCGATACCGAGCAACAACTGGCGCAAATCTGGGCAGAGGTCCTGCAAGTGGCACGGGTCGGTCTGGATGATCACTTCTTTGAACTGGGCGGCCATTCGCTGCTGGCCGCGCAGGTGATCGCGCGCATCAAAACTCAATTGGGCGTGGTGTTGCCGCTGCGCAGCCTGTTCGAGAAACCGCTGCTGGGTGAACTGGCGGGGGTGCTGGCGCAACTGGCTGACAGTGCAACGAACGACGACTGGTCCGATATGGATCAGTTCATGAATGCTTTGCAAGGAGAAGAAGTATGAGCGGCACCATGGCGGAACGTATCGCGAAGAGGTTCGTCGGCTTGCCGCTGGAACAGCGTCGGCTGTTTCTGGCCAAGCTGCGCGAGGACGGCAAGGACTTCAGCCTGTTGCCGCTGCCGGTCAGTCGGCACGATGTCGCGCCGATTCCGTTGTCGTTCGCTCAGCAGCGTCTGCTGTTTCTCTGGCAACTCGAACCGCAAAGCGCCGCCTACAACATGGCCGCCGGCCTGCGCCTGAACGGGCGTCTGGACGAAGCGGCGCTGCAGCGCTCCTTCGATCACCTGGTGGCGCGCCATGAGGTCCTGCGCACGGTGTTCCAGACTGACGGTGATCAGCCACACCAGGTCATCCTTGATCAGCAACCCCTGGCCGTGGAACGCATTGACCTGACCGGGCTGCCGCCGTCAGAGCGCGAGCAGGCGTTGGCGCAACAGGTGCAGAGCGTCACCGCACGGCCATTCGATTTGCGCCACGGGCCGCTGCTGCGCGCCAGTCTGTTTGCGCTGGCCGACGGAGAGTTCGTGCTGGTGGTGAGCATGCACCACATCGTCTCTGACGGCTGGTCGATGGACGTGATGGTCAAGGAATTCGTCCAGTGCTATCAGGCGTTCAGCCTCGAACGCGAACCGCAATTGCCAGCGCTGGCGCTGCAATACGCCGACTACGCGATCTGGCAACGCCGCTGGCTGGAGGCCGGCGAGGGCGAACGGCAACTCGATTACTGGCGTCAGCAACTGGGTGAAGAACACCCGCTGCTGGAAGTCGCGCCGGACTTTGCCCGGCCACTGACGCAAAGCTTCGAGGGCCAGACCCTGAGTTTTGATTTTGGTGCGCCGCTGTCCCTGCAACTCAACGCCTTTGCCCGTAGCCAGGGCATCAGTCTGTTCATGCTGGTGCTGGCTGGGTTCTCGTTGTTCCTGTCGCGGCAGGCCGGGCAGCGTGACATTCGCGTCGGCGTGCCGAATGCCAACCGTGGCCGTGCTGAAGTCGAAGGGCTGATCGGCTTTTTCGTCAACACTCAGGTGCTGCGATGCGAGGTGGATGAACGCGGCAGTTTCGAGGATTTGCTGGCGCGGGTGCGTGAAGCCGCGTTCGGTGCGCAGGCGCATCAAGAGTTGCCGTTCGAGCAACTGGTGGACGAGTTGGTGGCAGAACGCACCTTGGGCCACAACCCGCTGTTCCAGGCCAAGTTCAACCAGAACGTCGGTATGCAGAAGCAGCGTTCGATGGCGCTGCCCGGGCTGAGCGTGGCCGAGTATCCGCTGGACAAGGATGGCACTCACTTCGATCTGGCGCTGGACATTACCGATGACGGCACGCTGATTCACGGCCAGATGACCTATGCCAGCGACCTCTATCGGGCGGAAACCGTCGAAGCTTTTGTGCCGGCCTTGCTCGGTCTGTTCAGCGAATTGCTGAAAGCGCCGCAAGCGCCGTTGCACAGTGTTGCGCAGATCTCGCCAGCGCCACTCCCGGCACCCGCCGAACCGGCGTTGTCGGTGTTGCAGCACTGGGATCGTGAGGTCGCCCGCCAGCCTGAAGCGCTGGCCGCGCGCGACCTGAATCAGGCTTTGAGTTATCAGGTGCTGGATCAGGCGGCCAATCGGCTGGCCCATCATTTGCGCGCCCAAGGCGTGCGCGATGGCCAGCCGGTGGCGGTGCTGATGGAGCGTTCGCTGGACTGGCTGACTTCGGTGCTGGCGATCTTCAAGGCGGGTGCGGTGTACATGCCGCTGGACGTCAAAGCGCCGGACGCACGTTTGCAGCAGATGCTCGGCGCTGCGAAAGCACGGCTGCTGTTGTGCGCCGACGGCGATGCACGCGTGTCCGCGCTGGCGGTCGATGGTTGTCAGGGCATCGCCTTTGCAGCGCAGCAGTGGCAGTCCATGCCGGACACTTGCCCCGCCGTGACGCTGTGCGCGCAATCACCGGCGTATGTGATTCACACCTCCGGTTCCACCGGGCAACCGAAAGGTGTACTGGTCAGCCATGGCGCGCTGGGCAGTTATGTGCGCGGTGTGCTTGAGCGACTGGCGCCGACAGCGGACGCCAGCATGGCGCTGGTCTCGACCATCGCCGCCGACCTTGGTTTTACCGTGCTGTTCGGTGCGCTGTGTTCGGGACGACTGCTGCATGTCTTGCCGGAAGAATTGGGCTTCGATCCGGACCGGTTTGCCGAGTACATGGCCAGGCATCAAGTGGGCATGCTGAAAATCGTCCCGGGCCATCTGGCCGCGTTGCTGCAGGCCACGCGGGCTGCCGACGTGCTACCGGAACACGCGCTGATCGTCGGCGGTGAAGCATGCTCGCCAGCGCTGGTCGAGCGCGTGCGCGAGCTCAAACCGGGCTGCCGCATCATCAACCACTACGGGCCGAGCGAAACCACGGTGGGCGTACTGGCCCATGAAGTCGGTGATCTGACCCTGACGCGCAGCGTACCGGTCGGTAGCGCACTGGCCGGCGCTCACGTTTACGTGCTCGACGATGTGCTGAACAACGTTGCCGATCAGGTGGCCGGCGAGTTGTATATCGGTGGTGACAGCGTCGCGCTGGGCTACCTGAATCAGCCAGGGCTGACCGCCGAGCGCTTCCTGCCGGATCCGTTCGGCGCGCCGGGTGCGCGGGTGTATCGCAGCGGCGACCGAGTACGCCGCAATCGTCAGCAAACGGTGGAATTCATCGGCCGCGCCGACGATCAGGTCAAGGTGCGCGGTTATCGCGTGGAACCGGCGGAAGTCGCGCGGGTGTTGCTGGGCCTGGACGGCGTCAGCGAAGCGGCGGTGCTGGCGCTGGCACTGGATGACGACCCGACGCGTCTGCAACTGGTTGCGTGGTGTGTACCAACGGCGGGGCTGACCTTGCAGGCGCAGGCGCTGCGCGAGCAATTGCAGGCGTGCCTGCCGGACTACATGGTTCCCACACAGATTGTGTTACTGGAAACATTGCCGCTGACGGCCAACGGTAAGCTCGACAAACGTGCCTTGCCGGTGCCGGGTGTGGTCACTCAACACTTCGTCGCACCAGTGGGTGAAATCGAAGAAAAACTCGCGGCGATCTGGGCCGACGTGCTCAAACTGGAGCGCGTGGGCAGCACCGACAACTTCTTCGAACTGGGCGGCGACTCGATCCTCAGCCTGCAAATCATCGCTCGCGCCAAACGCCAGGGCATCAAGCTGAGCCCCAAGCAACTGTTCGAAAAACAGACCATCGGCCAACTGGCCGCTGTGGCCAAGCTGATCGAAGCCAAACCCGTCACGGCTGCGGTACCGGCCGCTCGCGGACCGTTGCCATTGCTGCCGATTCAGGCACGGTTCTTCGCAACCGCGATTGCCCAGCGTCAGCATTGGAACCAGTCGGTGATGCTGCAGCCGACCACACCGCTCGACGCCGCGCCTCTGCGCACAGCGCTGGCGGCGCTGATCGAACAGCACGAAGCATTGACGCTGAATTTCCAGGCCTGCGGTGATATCTGGCAGGCAATGCCGCAGACCCAACGTGATCCGGAGCTGTTGTGGGTGCGCGAACTTGCCAGCGTGGACGCTTTGCCGGCACTCGCCGACGACGCCCAACGCAGTCTCGATCTGCAACAAGGGCGTTTGGTGCGGGCGGTGCTGGTGAATCTGCCGAACGCTGAGCAGCGCCTGTTGCTGGTTATTCATCACTTGGTGGTGGATGGCGTGTCGTGGCGCATTCTGCTGGAAGATCTGCAGCACGCTTACACTGCGCTGGCGGCGGGCACGCCGCTGGTCTTGCCGGGCAAAAGCAGCTCGCTGCACAGTTGGGCCGAACATCTGCATCGTTACGGGCAGAGCGCAGCGCTGACCGCTGAAAGTGGTTACTGGCGGCAAACCCTGGAGGCGAGCGACGCGCAACTGCCACGCGATTTCCCCCAGGACACCCAGACCCGCGAACAGGCGGGCCGCGCCAGCTCGCGCCTGAGCCAGACACTGACCCACAAACTGCTGAAAGTGGCGCCAGCGGCGTATCGCACGCAGATCAACGACCTGCTGCTGGCGGCCCTGGCGCGGGTGTTGTGTGACTGGAGCGAACAGCCTTCGGTACTGATTCAGCTCGAAGGTCATGGCCGTGAGGACCTGTTCGACGACATCGACCTGAGCCGCACCGTGGGCTGGTTCAGCAGCTTGTTCCCGGTGCGCCTGACACCCGAAGCTACGCCGGGTGCGTCCCTCTGCGCGATCAAGGAGCAATTGCGTGCGGTGCCGGGCAAAGGCATCGGATTTGGAGTGTTGCGTTACCTGAGCCAATCCGCCGAGTTGCAGGGATTGCCGCAGCCGCGCGTGACCTTCAACTACCTCGGCCAGTTCGACGGTGCGTTCAACGCCGACGCCGGCGCGCTGTTCGTGCCGAGTGGTGAAAGCACCGGCGCCAATCAGGACGCGGCTGCACCGTTGGGTAACTGGCTGAGCGTTGATGGTCAGGTCTATGGCGGTGAGCTGGAATTGACCTGGACCTTCGGCACCGGCATGTATCGCACAGAAACGGTCGAGGCGCTGGCCGAGGCCTATCGTCGCGAGCTGGAGCGTTTGATCGAGCATTGCTGCGACAGTGGCGAGGCGGCTGTGACGCCGTCGGACTTCAGTCTGGCAACACTGACCCAGGCACAGCTGTCGGCGCTGCCGATCCCGGCCCGCGACATCGTCGACCTCTATCCGTTGTCGCCGATGCAGCAGGGCATTCTGTTCCACAGCGTCAACGATCCGGACAGCCCGGCGTACACCAATCAATTGCGCGTCGATGTGCAACACCTCGACGCCGAGCGTTTCCGGCAGGCCTGGCAGCAAACCGTTGATGCCCACGAGATCCTGCGCACGGCATTCGTCTGGCCACAGGATGCCGTCGCGGCGGTGCAAGTGGTTCGTCAGAGTGCGCAGATGCCATGGCGCATGCAGGACTGGCGCGGTCGTGCTGACATCGGTGCGGCGCTGGAGCAACTGGCCAGCGAGGACTTGGCCAGCGGTTTCGACCTGACCGGCGCGCCGCTGTTGCGGGTGACGCTGGTGCGCACGGGTGAGGCTACGCATCACCTGATCTACACCTGCCACCACATCCTCATGGACGGCTGGAGCACCTCGCAGTTGTTCGGCGAAGTGCTGCAGCGTTATGCCGGCCTGACCCCGGCGGTCGGGCAGGGGCGTTATCGCGATTACATCGAATGGCTGGGTCAGCGTGATCAGCAGGCCAGTCGTGATTTCTGGACGACAGCCCTCGCTGATCTTGATGAGCCGACGCGTCTGGCCAGTGCCGTGTCGGGCGGGCAGCACGCGGCCAGCGGTTACGCCGATCACGAGCATGTATTCAGCGAAACCTTGACGGCGGACTTGAACCGCTTCGCCCGCGAGCAGAAAGTCACCCTCAACACCTTGGTGCAAGCGGCGTGGCTGGTGCTGTTGCAGCGTTATACCGGGCAGGACCATGTGGCATTCGGTGCCACCGTCGCCGGGCGTCCGACGGATTTGCCGGGCGTCGAGCAGCAGATCGGTCTGTTCATCAACACCTTGCCGGTGGTCGCGGCGCCGTCCGCCGAGATCGTCGTCAGCCAGTGGCTGCAACAGGTGCAAGACGTCAATCTGGCCTTGCGCGAGCACGAACACACGCCGCTCTACGACATTCAGCGTTGGGCCGGTGCGGGTAACGGTGCGTTGTTCGACAGCATTCTGGTGTTCGAAAACTACCCGATGGCCGAAGCGCTGCAACAGGGCCCGGCCACGGGGCTGACGTTCTCGGCGATTCGTCGTCAGGAACAGACCAACTACCCGTTGACGCTGGTGGCGGTGACCGGGCGTGAACTGAGCCTGGGGATCAGTTACGACCGGGCCAGTTTCGATGCGGCCGCAATCAGCGGTTTGAGCGCGCAACTGCAGAGCCTGCTGACGCAGTTCCTCGCCGATGCCTCTCAGCCGTTGGGTGCGCTGCAATTGCTCGCAGAGCCGCAGCGTCAACAGGCTATCGCCTGGGGCAAGGCCGACGTTACGGCAACGGACGCGCGCACAGTGCTGGAACATCTCGCTACGCAGGTGCAGCGTCAGCCACAAGCACATGCGGTGCTGTTCGCCGAGCAACGGATCGATTATCAGAGCCTCGATACCCGGGCCAATCGCCTGGCGCACCAGCTACAAACACTGGGCGTCGGGTCGGAGGTGCGGGTCGGGGTGTGCATGCGCCGCACGCCGGACATGCTCGTGGCGCTGTTGGCGATCCTCAAGGCGGGTGGCGCCTATGTGCCGCTGGATCCGGACTATCCACAGGAACGCTTGTTGCACATGCTCGACGACAGCCGCGCCGCCGTGCTGATCACCGAGCCGGCCGCACTGGCGCTGTTGCCTGAGACTTTGAGCGCGAAGGTGCTGTTGGTGGAAGAGGGCGCGTTGAGCGCGTTCCCGACAACGGCACCGCTGGTGAATGTCACTGCGCAGAATCTGGCGTATGTCATCTACACCTCCGGCTCCACCGGCAAACCGAAAGGCGTGGCCATCACCCATGGCAACCTGTCGGCGTTGATTCAATGGTCGGCCGGGGTCTATCACGAAGACCAACTGCGCGGTGTGCTGGCCTCGACGTCGATCTGCTTCGACCTGTCGGTCTGGGAAATCTTTGTCACCCTGGCCTGCGGTGGTTGCCTGGTGCTGGCGGACAATGCGCTGGCGCTGGCCGATTTGCCGGCCCGCGAACAGGTCACGCTGATCAACACGGTGCCGTCGGCGATTGCCGCGCTGCAACGGGCCGGGCAGATTCCGCATTCGGTGGCGACCATCAATCTGGCCGGCGAACCGCTCAAGCAAAGCCTGGTCGACACGCTCTACGCGAGCACGTCGGTGCAGTTGGTCTACGACCTCTACGGGCCGTCGGAGGACACCACCTATTCGACCTTCACCCTGCGCACACCCCAGGGGCAGGCGAACATCGGCCGACCGTTGCCGAACACCGTGGCCTATCTGCTCGACAGCCAGTTGCAAGTACTGCCGAGTGGCGTGCCTGCCGAGTTGTACCTGGGCGGTGCCGGTGTCACCCGGGGTTATCTGCTGCGCGCGGCACTGACCGCCGAGCGCTTTGTGCCGAATCCGTACGCCAGCAACGGCGAGCGCCTGTACCGCACTGGCGATCTGGTACGCCAGGGCAGCGATGACAACATCGAGTACATCGGCCGGGCCGACCATCAGGTGAAGATTCGCGGATTCCGTATCGAGCTCAGCGAAATCGAAGCACGCTTGCTGGAGCAGAACGAAGTCCGCGAAACCGTGGTGCTCGCGCAGGACGGTGCCGCCGGTAAACACCTGCACGCCTACGTGGTGGCGCAGGCAGTGGTCGATCAAACGGTGTGGGTGGAACGCTTGCGCAGTGCACTGGCCAGTCGCTTGCCAGCGCACATGGTGCCGGGCCACGTGCACCTGATCGACGCCATCCCGCTGACCCCCAACGGCAAGCTCGATCGCAAGGCTCTGATGGCCTTGGGCGACGGCCCGACGCAGCAGCATTACCAACCGCCGCAAAGCGATTTGCAGTGGGAAGTGGCGACGATCTGGCAGGAAGTGCTGGAGGTTGAGCAGGTGGGCCTCGCGGACAACTTCTTCCAGCTTGGCGGGCACTCGTTGCTGGCGACGCTGGTGGTGACCCGGATCAAGGAGCGTCTGGGCGACAAGGTGCCGCTCAAAGAGCTGTTCGAAACCGACACCCTCAAGGCGTTCTGTGCGCGAATCGAGGCCTTGCGCGTCGAAATGTCGCCCGTTCAGGATGAATTGGCTAAATCCCTGGAGGCCCTCAAACGTCTATCCCTCGATGATCTGGAAAAACTGATTTCTTGAGAGGGAAAAACGCGTGCAAGAGTTAATCGAGTCGGTAGGACAACTTTCGGCTAAGCAAAGAAAGGCTCTGGCGGTTCTGCTCAAGCAGAAAGGCGTCAACCTCTTTGACATTGCCCCGGTTTTCAAGCGCACGGCTGAGGAGCCGTTGCTGCTGTCCTACGCTCAGCAGCGCCAGTGGTTTCTCTGGCAGTGGGCGCCGCACAGTGCGGCCTACAACATTCCGACGGCCCTGCGTTTGCAGGGCCCGCTGGATGTCAGCGCGCTGGAGCGCAGTGTTCAGGCGCTGATCGAACGACACGAAACCTTGCGCACGGTGTTCTCTCAGGAAACCGCGCAACCCTTGCAAGTGGTCCTGCCCGCAGGACCCTTTGCACTGGAGACTCATCAACTGAGCGCTGAGCTGACCAACGACGCGGATGCTTTGATCCAGGCGTTCGTGCAGACCCAGAGCCAGAAAACGTTCGACCTGCAGCACGGCCCGCTCTTGCGCGCAGCGCTGCTGCAAGTCACCCCCAATGACCATGTGCTGGTGCTGACCCTGCACCACATCGTCTCCGATGGCTGGTCGCTGCAAGTGATGATCGAGGAACTGGTGCAGCTCTACGCCGGTTTCAACCTCGGTCACGATGCCGGTCTGCCGGCCTTGCCGATTCAATACGCCGACTACGCCTTGTGGCAACGGCAGTGGATGGAGGCCGGTGAGCAGGAGCGGCAACTGGCCTACTGGCAAGAGAAACTCGGCGGCGAACAACCGGTGCTGGAACTGCCGATGGATCGCCCGCGTTCCATCGAGCAAAGTTTCGCCGGCGCCAGCCACAACCTGATTCTCGACCCGACGCTGAGCCACGCGCTCAAGGCCTTCGCCCGGCAAGAAAACGTCACCCTGTTCGTGGTCTTGCTGGCCTCGTTCCAGGCCCTGTTGCACCGTTATAGCGGTCAGGCCGACATCCGCGTCGGCGTGCCGAATGCCAACCGTGGCCGGGTGGAAATCGAGCGGCTGATCGGCTTCTTCGTCAACACTCAGGTGCTCAAGGCCGACATCGACGGGCAGATGTCCTTTGTCGATCTGCTGCGTCAGGTCAAACAGACTGCGCAGCAAGCGCAGGCCCATCAGGACTTGCCCTTCGAGCAACTGGTCGAAGCGCTGGAACCGGGCCGCAGCCTCAGTCACAGTCCGCTGTTCCAGGTGATGTTCAACCATCAGGCCGAGCGCCGCGCGAGTGTCGAAACCCGTTTGAATGGCCTGAACATCGAGCCGCTGGAATGGCAGAGCCAGACCGCGCAGTTCGACCTGACCCTCAACACCACCGAACAGGCCCATGGCATCGAAGCCGTGCTCAAGTACGCCACGGATCTGTTCGACGCGGTGACCATCGAGCGTCTTGCGCAACACTGGAACGCGTTGTTGCAGGCCATCGTCGCCGAGCCGACGCAACGTATCGGCCAGTTGCCGATGCTCGATGCCGGTCAGCAGCAACAATTGCTGGCGCAGTGGAATCCTCAGCGGGTCGAGCAACCGCTTGAGCAGTGCATTCACCAAGCCATTGAAGCGCAGGCCGAGCGTTATCCCGACGCGGTCGCCGTGACGTATGACGGGCAACGCCTGACCTACGCCGAACTCAATCGTCGCGCCAACCAGTGGGCGCATGCGTTGATCGCCCGTGGCGTCGGCCCGGATGTGCGTGTTGGCGTGGCGGTCGAGCGTTCGCTGGACATGATTGTCGCCATCCTCGCTGTGCTCAAGGCCGGTGGCGCTTATGTGCCGCTGGATCCGGGTTATCCGGATGATCGCTTGAGCTACATGATCGAGGACAGCGGCATCGAGCTGCTGTTGACCCAAGGCCATCTGCTCGCGCAACTGCCGGTGCCGTCGGGGCTGGCGTGCCTCGATCTGGATCAGGCGCCAGAACACCGCATTGAAACCAATCCGCTGTGCCTGACCACGCCGGATAGCCTGGCGTACGTCATTTACACCTCCGGTTCAACCGGCAAACCGAAAGGCGCATTGCTGCCGCACGGCAACGTCATGCGGCTGTTCAGTGCCACCGAGCACTGGTTCGATTTCGGCCCGCAGGACAGCTGGACGCTGTTCCACTCCTACGCCTTCGACTTCTCGGTCTGGGAGATTTTCGGCGCGCTGCTGTATGGCGGCAAACTGGTGGTGGTGCCGCATGACATCAGCCGTTCTCCGGAAGATTTCTACACCCTGCTGTGCGATGAAAACGTCACCGTGCTGAACCAGACGCCATCGGCGTTCAAGCCATTGATGCAGGTCGCCAGCGAGTCGACGCGCAGCAACTCATTGCGCTACGTGGTGTTTGGTGGCGAGGCGCTGGAAGTTCAGAGCCTGCGCCCGTGGTTCGAGCGTTTCGGCGACCGCGCGCCAACGCTGATCAATATGTACGGCATCACCGAAACCACCGTGCACGTGACTTACCGACCGTTGTCGATGGCTGATCTTGAGCAAAGCCACAGCAGCCCGATCGGCGAGCCGATTGTCGACTTGTCGTGGTACTTGCTCGACAGCTCGCTGAATCTGGTGCCGCAAGGCTGCATCGGTGAGTTGTACATCGCCGGTGCCGGTCTGGCCCGGGGCTACCTGAATCAGGCCGGCATGACCGCCACGCGATTCGTTCCCGATCCGTTCAATCCGCAGGCCGGCGAGCGCCTGTATCGCACCGGTGACCTGGCGCGGCTGCGCGGCGATGGCGTGATCGAGTACATCGGGCGGATCGACCATCAGGTGAAGATTCGTGGTTTCCGTATCGAGCTGGGCGAAATCGAAGCGCAACTGCTCAAGCACCCTGAGGTGCGCGAAGCGGTGGTGCTGGCGGTCGACGGTATCAGCGGCCAGCAACTGGCGACGTGGATCGTCGCGAAAGAACAACTGGACGGCGAAGGGCAGGGTGCACTGCGCGATTCGATCAAGGCACATTTGCGCGAGACCCTGCCGGACTACATGGTCCCGGTCAGTTGGGCGTTCCTTGAGCGTCTGCCGCTGACGGCCAACGGCAAGCTCGATCGCAAGCAACTGCCGCATCCGGAAGTTGCGCAGGTACAGGAAGTGTATGCCGCGCCGCGCAACCCACTGGAACAGCGTCTGGCCGAGATCTGGCAGGACGTGCTGAAGGTCGAGCGTGTCGGGCTCAACGACAACTTCTTCGAGCTGGGCGGTGACTCGATCATTTCGATTCAGGTGGTTAGCCGCGCCCGTCATGCGGGCATTCGCTTCACCCCCAAAGACATCTTCCAGCACCAGACCGTGCAACGTCTGGCGACTGTCGCGCAACAGAGCGACGCGGTGCAGATGCAGCAGGGCGAAGTGCTCGGCGACGCGCTGCTGACACCGATCCAGCATTACTTTTTCAATAGCGACATCCCGGCGCGGCATCACTGGAACCAGTCGATCCTGTTGACCCCGGCTACCACGCTGCAAGCGGCGCCACTGGAACAGGCGCTGTTGCACCTGCAACGCCACCACGACGCCCTGCGCCTGCGCTACTGCCAGACTAACGACGGCTGGCAGCAGCGCCACGCGCCTGCGGATCAGGCGCACGCCTTGCTGCGCACGGTCACACTGGACGACAGCGCCGCATTGCCAGCGCTTTGCCATGAGTTGCAGCGCAGTCTGGATTTGCTCGATGGCCCGTTGATTCGCGCGGCATTGGTTGACTTGCCGGACGCCAGCCAGCGTCTGTTGCTGGTGATTCATCACCTGGTGGTCGATGGCGTGTCGTGGCGGATCCTGCTGGAGGATTTGCAAACGACCTATCAACAGCTGAGCAGCGGTCAGGCTGTGCGTCTGCCGGCCAAGACCAGCGCGTTCAAGGATTGGGGCAAGCGTCTGCAGGAGCATGCCCGCAGTGCCGAGCTGGAAAGCGAACTGGATTACTGGCGCGGGCAGCTGCGCGATGTGTCGGTCGAACTGCCGCTGGACAATCCGCAGGGCCAGTTGAGCAACCGTTTCGAACGCAGCGTCGATACGCGTCTCGACGCCGAACGCACCCGTCAGTTGCTGCAACAGGCGCCGGCGGTTTATCGCACCCAGGTCAACGACCTGCTGCTGACCGCGCTGGCCCGCGTGCTGTGCCAATGGACCAACACCGACAGCGCACTGGTGCAGCTTGAGGGGCATGGTCGGGAAGACCTGTTCGATGACGTCGACCTGAGCCGCACGGTGGGTTGGTTCACCAGCATGTTCCCGGTGCGCCTGACCCCGGACGCGAGTCTCGAAACCTCGATCAAAGGCATCAAGGAGCAACTGCGCGCGATCCCGCACAAAGGCATCGGCTATGGCTTGCTGCGTTATCTGGGCAGCGCCGAGTCGCAAGCCGCATTGAACGATCTCGCACATCCGAAAGTGACGTTCAACTACCTTGGCCAGTTCGACAACAACTTCGACGAAGGCGCCCTGTGGGTGCCGGCTACCGAAGACAAGGGCGCCGGCCAGGACGAAAACGCGCCGATGGCCAACTGGCTGACCATCGATGGCCGGGTCTATCAGGGCCAACTGAGCCTGACCTGGACTTACAGTGGCGATGTCTTCGAAGACTCCACCATCAACGCTTTGGCCCGTGCTTATGAAGTGGCGCTGAGCGAGTTGATCGACCATTGCCTGAGCCATCCAAGCGGTGGTTTGACGCCGTCGGATGTGCCGTTGGCCGGGTTGTCCCAGGCGCACCTGGACAGCTTGCCGATCGCCGCCCAACGCATCGAGGACATCTATCCGCTGGCGCCGATGCAACAAGGCATTCTGTTCCACAGCCTGTACGACGCCGATGCCAGCGCCTACGTCTATCAGATGCTGCTGGATATCGACGGCCTCGACGTGGCGCGTTTCCAGCAGGCGTGGCAACGCGTGGTGGATCGTCATGAAGTGTTGCGTGCCGGGTTCATCTGGGGCCGCGACGGTCTCGATGCGCCGTTGCAAGTGATCAATCGCCAGTTGACCCTGGAAATGCCCGAAGTCGATGTGCGCGGTGTGGCGGACTTGCCAGCCGTGCTTGAGGCGCGGGCGCAGGCTGATCGCGAGCGCGGTTTCGATCTGCAGAATCCGCCGCTGCTGCGTCTGTGCCTGCTGCGCACGGCTGATGATCGCCATCGGCTGATTTTCACCTGCCACCACATCCTCATGGATGGCTGGAGCAACTCGCGGATGTTCGGCGAGGTGTTGCAGGATTACGCCGGTCAACCGGTGCCGGGCGCGCAGGGTCGTTACCGTGATTTCCTGGTCTGGCTGCAAGGTCAGGACAAAGCCGCCTCACAGGATTTCTGGCGCGGACAGCTGGCCGCACTGGAGGAACCGACCCGACTGGCCTCGGCTTGCCACGGGCGTATCGTGCCGGGGCCGGGCAAACAGATGCATCGCCTGCATTTTGACCAAGCCTTCACTCAGCGCCTGAACGGTTTCTCCCGTCAGCAGCAAGTGACCCTCAACAGCCTGGTACAAGCCGCATGGCTATTGGTGTTGCAGCGCTACACCGGCCAGGCCACGGTGGCCTTTGGTGCCACGGTGTCCGGGCGTCCGGTGGATCTGCCGGGCATCGAGCAGCAATTGGGCCTGTTCATCAACACCTTGCCAGTAATCGCCAGCCCGCAGGCCACGCTCAGCGTCGGCGACTGGGTGCGCAGCGTGCAGGACAAAAACCTGTTGCTGCGCGACTACGAGCAGACGCCGTTGCAGGACATCCAGCGTCTGGCTCAGTTGAGTGGCGAAGCGCTGTTCGACACCTTGCTGGTGTTTGAAAATTATCCGGTGTCCGAAGCGCTGGAAGCCAACCCGGGCGGTCTGCGTTTTGGCAGCCTGGAGCACCGCGAGCAAACCAACTACGGTCTGACCCTGATCGCCGGGGCCAGCGACGTCTTGAACCTGGACTTCAACTACCTCACCGAGCACTTTGCCGAACGCAGCGTGCTGAGTCTGGCAGGGCATCTGGAAGAAGTGCTGCGTCAGTTCATTGAGGCGCCACAGCGTCTGCTCGGTGAGATCGGCCTGCTGCCATTCGCCGAACGCCAGACCCTGGCGCAATGGAACGCCAATCAGGCTGCGTATCCGGCGGAGCGACTGATCCCGCAGAGTTTTGAGCTTCGCGTCGCGGCGCATCCGCAGGCACTGGCTCTGAGTCATGCGGGCGTCGCCCTGAGCTATGCCGAACTCAATCAACGCGCCAACCAACTGGCCCATCATCTGCTGGCGCTGGGTGTCGGTGCGGAAATCCGCGTGGGCGTGGCGATGCCGCGTTCGGCGGAACTGGTGATCGCCCTGATGGCGGTGCTCAAGGCCGGTGGCACCTATGTGCCGCTGGACCCGGATTACCCGGCAGATCGCGTGGCCTACATGCTCGACGACAGTCAGGCGAAAGTCTTGCTGACGCAGCAGTCGCTGCTGGCACAACTGCCGCAGACCGACGCACAGGTGGTGTTGGTCGAGGCCGGAGGTGCGGCGTTTGCCGAGCAGCCTGCGGACAATCTTCCGGCGCGCGCTGATTCGGCCAATCTGGCCTACGTGATCTATACCTCGGGTTCCACCGGCAAACCGAAAGGTGTTGCCATCGCCCACCGCAACGTACAGGCGCTGATTCACTGGTCTGCCGAGGTCTACAGCGAAGACGATCTGCACGGTGTGCTGGCGTCGACGTCGGTGTGCTTCGACCTGTCGGTGTGGGAGATTTTCGTCACCCTCGCACGCGGCGGCTCGATCGTCATGGCGCGCAATGCCCTGGAGCTGCCGGACTTGCCGGAGCGCGATCAGGTGCGCCTGATCAACACCGTGCCGTCGGCGATTGCCGCGCTGCAACGCACCGGGCAAATTCCGCCGGGCGTGCGCATCATCAACCTCGCCGGTGAGCCGTTGAAGCAGAGCCTGGTCGACACGCTCTACCGCGAGACGGCGGTGGCGCATGTCTACGACCTGTACGGGCCGTCGGAAGACACCACCTATTCGACCTGCACCCGCCGCGAACTTGGTGGTCAGGCGAACATCGGCCGGCCGCTGGTCAACACCACGGCGTACCTGCTCGATGAGCAATTGCAGCAAGCGCCAATTGGCGTGGCGGCCGAGCTGTATCTGGCCGGCGACGGCATCACCCGTGGCTACCTGTTCCGCCCGGGCCTGACCGCCGAACGTTTCCTGCCCAATCCATTCTCGAGCAGTGGCGAGCGCATGTACCGCACCGGCGACCTGACTCGCTTCACGGAGGACGGCCGAATCGAATACGTCGGGCGTATCGATCATCAGGTCAAGGTGCGCGGTTTCCGTATCGAGCTGGGTGAAATCGAAGCGCGTCTGCTCGCTCAGGACAATGTGCGCGAAGGTGTGGTGTTGGCGGTGGATGGCCACAGTGGCCAGCAACTGGTCGCGTATGTGGTGCCAAGTGACAGCAGCCTCAGCCTCGAACAACTGGACGATTTGAGTGAAACGCTGCAGGCCGCGTTGAAGGCGCACCTGCCGGAATACATGGTGCCGGCGCAGTGGCTGTTCCTCGAACAGTTGCCGCTGACCCCCAACGGTAAACTCGACCGCAAGGCCTTGCCGACACCGGACGTCAGCCAGTCGCAGCGCGAATACGTGGCGCCGTCGACGCCGCTGGAGCAGCAACTGGCCGAGGTCTGGCAGGACATTCTGAAGATCGAGCGGGTCGGCGTGACCGACAACTACTTTGCGCTGGGCGGCGACTCGATCATCTCGATTCAACTGGTCAGCCGCGCGCGTCAGCAGGGGATTGGCTTCACCCCCAAAGACCTGTTCCAGCAGCAGACCGTGCAGAAGCTGGCTGCAGTGGTCTCACTCGAGCACTCGACTGGCGAGGCGCCTGCGGATTATCCGTTGGCCGAACTGGATCAGGCGCAGCTCGATGCGTTGCCAGTGCCGGCGGACATGATCGAGGATGTCTACCCGCTGTCGCCGATGCAGGAAGGCATGCTCTTCCACACGCTGTCGGATAACGGCAGCAGCCTTTACGTGCAACAGGTCAGCCTGCCGATCAAGGGCCTGGATGTGGAACGCTTCCGCCAGGCGTGGGAATTTGTCATCGCCCGTCAGGCGATTCTGCGCACCAGTTTCCATTGGCAGGACGGCCTGGCCAAACCGTTGCAGGTGGTGCATCGCCATGCGCCGTTGCAAATGCAGGTGCTCGATTGGCGTGGTCAGGAGACCAGTGAGGAGCGGATTGCCGCGTTTGCCAGCGATGACCGCGCGCTCGGTTTCAATCTGGCCGATGCGCGTTTGTTGCGGGTGACCCTGCTGCGCCTGAGCGACGATCAGTACCAGATGATCTGGACCAGCCACCACATCCTCATGGACGGCTGGAGCAGTTCGCGGCTGTTCGGTGAGGTCCTGCAGTATTACGCCAAGGGCGAAATCATCGGCGAGAACGGTCGTTACCGCGACTTCATCGCCTGGCTGCAGGCACAGGATCAGGACGCCCAGGAGTTGTTCTGGAAGGCGCGCCTGGCGGTGGTCAGCGAGCCGACGGCACTGAGCCAGGCGATGCACCCGCGCCACAGCGCCGATGTTGCCGGTCACGATGCGATCTATTCGAACTGGGACACAGCGCAGACCGCGCGGCTGTTGCAGTTCTGCCGCGACCTGCGCATCACCCCCAACACGCTGATTCAGGGCGCATGGTTGCTGCTGTTGCAACGCTACACCGGGCAGCAGACGGTGACCTTTGGCGCCACGGTGTCGGGGCGTCCGGAAAGTCTGGCGAATGTCGGCAACATGCTCGGTCTGTTCATCAATACCTTGCCGATCATTCAGACGCCGCAAGCCGATCAGCGTCTGGCTGACTGGCTGGGCGAAGTGCAGGCCTACAACCTCGACATTCGCGATTACTCCCAGGCGCCGCTGGCCGATGTACAGCGCTGGTCCAGCCTCGGTGGTCAGGCGTTGTTCGATAGCATTGTGGTGTTCGAAAACTTCCCGATCGACGACCGTCTGCAGGAAGACAACGACACTGACCTGACCTTCGGCAAATCCATCGGCCACGGTGTGACCAACGTGCCGATGGACCTCGCGGTGATGCTCGGTGACGAGTTATCGATCGAATACCTGTATTTGCGCAGCCACTTCAGCGCCGAGGCCGTCGTCGGTATTCGCCAGACCATGGAAAACACCCTCGCCGCGATGCTGGCGGCGCCGTACGAACGCCTCGGTAATTTGCAGCGCTTGAGCGGTGAGCAATGGCAAGCGGCGCAGGTCTGGAGTGCTGAACCGGCGCATACCCATCAAGCGGCGCTGTTGCCGGAATTGATCAGCCGTCACGCGCAACAACAGCCGCAGGCTATTGCTCTGCAATGCGCCGGGATGAACCTGACCTACGCCGAACTCGAGCAACGCGCCAACCGACTGGCGCACTGCCTGATCGAACACGGCGCCGGTCCGGAAGTGGTCATCGGCGTGGCCTTGCCACGCTCGCTGGAAATGGTCGTGAGCTTCCTCGCCGTGCTCAAGAGCGGTGCGGCGTATGTGCCGCTGGACATCGAGTATCCGCCGGAGCGTCTGGCGTACATGATCGAAGATTCGGGCATGGCGCTGTTGTTGACCCAGAGCAGCCTGCGAGCGACCTTGCCGGCGCCGCAAGGTCTGCTGCGCCTGGAAATCGATCACCTTGATGAAAGCCGTTATGCCGACCACGCCCCCGACTGCCGGGTGCAGGAACAGGGCCTGGCGTATCTGGTTTACACCTCGGGTTCCACCGGCCGACCGAAAGGCGTCGCGGTGACGCAAGGCCCGCTGAGCATGCACTGTCAGGCCATCGCCGAGTTGTATGAAATGGACGCCAGCAGTTGCGAACTGCACTTCATGTCGTTCGCCTTCGACGGTGCTCATGAGCGCTGGTTGAGCACCCTGTACAGCGGCGGTCGTCTGGTGATTCGCGACGGTTGCCTGTGGACACCGGAGCAGACCTATCAGGCGCTGCATGATTACGGCATCACCATTGCCTGCTTCCCGCCGGCCTATCTCAAGCAGCTGGCCGAGTACGCCGCGGCCAGCGGTATCGCGCCGCCACCAGTGCGCATCTACTGCTTCGGCGGTGATGCGGTGCCGGATCAGACCTTCGAGCAGGTCAAGGCTGCGCTGCGTCCGCAGTACTTCACCAACGGCTACGGGCCGACCGAAACCGTGGTCACGCCGATGCTCTGGAAAGTCCCGGTCAGCCAGCATTGCGAAGCCGCGTATGCGCCGATCGGCCGTGCGGTGGGCGCACGCTCGCTGTACGTGCTGGACGAGGATATGAACCCGCTGCCGCCAGGCTTTGCCGGCGAGTTGTACATCGGCGGCTATGGCGTCGCCCGGGGTTATCACGGCCGTCCGGAGCTGACTTGCGAGCGCTTCGTGCCCAACCCGTTCGCGGCGGGTGAACGCCTGTATCGCAGCGGCGACCTGGTGCGTTTGCGTGCCGACGGTGTGGTCGATTACGTCGGCCGTATCGACCATCAGGTCAAGGTCCGCGGCTTCCGCATCGAACTGGGCGAAGTCGAGGCCAGTCTGCGCCAGTTGCCGTCGGTCACCGACGCACTGGTGATCGCCCGCGACAATGCTTCCGGCAAGCAACTGATCGGTTATGTGGTCACTGCGACCGGCGAAGACATTGGCGATGAACTCAAGGCGGGTCTGCGCACCTCGTTGCCGGAATACATGGTGCCGGCGCAGATCGTTTGCCTGAGTGCTTTCCCGGTGACACCGAATGGCAAGCTTGATCGCAAGGCGCTGCCGGAACCCGAGTTCAAAACCGAGCAATACCTGGCCCCGCGCAACGAGCAGGAATGCCTGCTCGCGGACATCTGGGCGCAGGTGCTGCAAGTCGAACAAGTGGGCATCAGCGATAATTTCTTTGAACTGGGCGGCGACTCGATTCTGAGTTTGCAGGTGATCTCCCGCGTCAGAAACCATCCGACGTTGCAGATGGATCTCAAGCTGCGCGACCTGATGCGTTATCAAACCATCGCCGGCATCGTCGAGCAGGAAGCGGCGAAGGAGGGCACGCCAAAACCGCAGGCGGACGTCACGCACGTCGCCGCCGAGGGTTTGTTCAATCTTCTGCCGATTCAGGAGTGGTTCTTTGCCGAAGGCATGGCCGAGGCGCATCACTACAACCAGTCATTGCTGTTGAGTGCGCGCCAGCCGCTGGACCTCGATGCACTGGAGCAGGCACTGGGCTGGATCGCGCAACATCACGACTCGCTGCGCCTGCGGTTCTCCCACGAAGGCGGGCGCTGGTTGCAGCGTTACTGTGACCTTAGTGAACAGGGCGAAGCGTTGCTCTGGCGCCGCGAGGCGGACAACAGCGAACAGGTCGAAGCCTTGGCCAACCTCGCCCAGCGCAGCCTGAAACTCGACGACGGGCCGGTCTGGCGGGTGATGCATGTCGCCTTGCCGGATGGCCAGGCGCGCCTGCTGGTGGTGATTCACCACTTGGTGGTCGACACCGTGTCGTGGCGAATTCTGCTCGACGATTTGAAAGTGGCATACGAGGCGTGTGTGCAGGGGCTCGAACCGAAACTGCCGATTCGCACCAGCAGTTACCGATCGTTCGCCGAGGCTTTGCAGGCGCAGGCGCCGGTGATTGCCGAGCAGGAACTGGCGTACTGGCGGGAGCAACTGGATCAGCCGGGCGTCGATTTGCCATGCGACAACCTGCGGGGCAAAAACCTCGTGCGTCAGCAGGCGCAGGCGCGACTGAAACTGTCTCGCGAGCACACTGAACAACTGCTCAAACAGGCTCCGGCGGTATACGGCACGCAGATCAACGACCTGCTGTTGTCGGCGCTCAGTCGTGCCCTGTGCCGCTGGAGTCAACAACCGTCGGCGCTGATTCTGCTCGAAGGCCATGGTCGTGAAGACCTGTTCGAGTCCATCGACCTGAGCCGCAGCCTGGGCTGGTTCACCAGCATGTTCCCGGTGCGTTTGCGCCCCGACAGCGACGACATCGGCCAGTCGATCGTCAATGTGCAGGCACAGTTGGCAGCGGTACCGCAGAAGGGCATCGGCTATGGCGTATTGCGTCATCTGGCTGGGGCTGAGGTGGCGCGGCAACTGGCCGAACTGCCGCAAGCACGGGTCACGTTCAACTACCTGGGGCAGTTTGACCAGAGTTTCGACGAGCAGGCACTGCTGGTGCCAGCGCTGGAAGAAACCGGCGACAACTACAGCCTGAAAGCCAATCTGGGCAACTGGCTGGAAATTGTCGGCCAGGTCTATGACGGTCAGTTGGCCTTGCGTTGCATCTACAGCAGCCAGCGTTATCGCGCCGGCACGATGGATGCCTTGATGGACGATTTCCAGCGTGAGCTGGAGGCGTTGGTCGAGCATTGCATGGCACGCGTGGGCTGATCGCCACGCGCTCAGTCATCTCCGGGGGCGCTGCCGAGGTGCGCCCCTTTTTTTGCCGATACAAGGATTTTAGCGATGTCGTTACACCCTGATCTGGAAGCCTTTCTCGACCTGGCCCAAGACAGCCAGGACGCCGGCCTGCCGGCCATGCACCAAATGACCCCGAGCGAAGCCCGCGCGACTTTCGAGCAGACCACTGCGCAATTGCGCTGGCCGGCGCCGCAAGACCTGATGGTCAGCGAAATCGACACCTCGGCACGTGATGGTGCGCCGTTGGCACTGCGTCTGTATCACCCCAATGCTGGGGCCTCGCCGATGCCGGTGCTGGTGTATTTCCATGGTGGTGGTTTTGTTGTCGGCAGCCTCGATTCGCACGACGGTGTGTGCCGCGAGTTTTGCCAGCGCACGCCGTGTGCGGTGTTGTCGGTCGGCTATCGACTGGCCCCGGAGCATCGTTTTCCAACGGCACTGGAGGATGGCGAAGACGCTTTGTCATGGTTGGCGGAAAACGCCGTAAGTCTTGGCCTTGATGCCTCACGCGTGGCGTTTGGTGGCGACAGCGCCGGTGCCACGTTGGCCACGGTGCTGGCGCTGCAGGCGGTGGTGCAACCGCACACTGTGGCCATCGCACCCAAGGCACAGTTGTTGTGCTATCCGGTGACCGATGCATCGCGCGTGCACGATTCGCGGTTGTTGTTCAGTGAGGGTTATCTGTTGGAGAACGATACGCTTGACTGGTTTTATCAGCATTACGCTCGCAGTCCGCAAGACTATCTGGATTGGCGCTTTTCGCCGTTGTTGGCGGAGGATCTGCGCGGTGTGGCGCCGGCGATTGTGTTGTTGGCGGGCTTCGATCCATTGTTTGATGAGGGGCAGGCTTATGCTGACAAACTGCGTGGGCAGGGGGTGAGTGTCGAGGTTGAGCACTGTCCGGGGCTGACGCATGATTTGCTGCGGATGGCTTCGGTGATGCCTGATGTTTTGCGGGTGCATGAACGCCTGAGCCGGGCGTTGGCGGGGGTGTTGGGGTGATTGGGGGGTGTTTGGGTTTTGGGTGAATATCCGTTGCTGCGGTAACGGCTGATTAGGGTTCCGCCCTTACGGCGGGTCACCTTTTCCAAACGCCGAAAAGGTAACCCAAAAGGCTTGCTCCTACGTGCGGCCCGCTCGCTAAAGCTCGGGGTTCCTTCGCTCCGGGATCGATCCGGGCGCAGCGCCTACGGTTTGCTTCGCTGCACCTCCTCTCGCTGTGTTTGGCTGCGCCAAACGGTCGCTGCGCTCCCACGCCCGGATCAATCCCTCCACTCAGCCTTCCGACGTCGCCTTGCAGATCAAAAGCCGCAGCCGAGCTAACGCTCATCCTGTTGAGTGGTGAGGAGCAACAGCGTGTTCGGCTTAGGATTGGTGTTGGATTCACCCCTCACCCCAGCCCTCTCCCAGAGGGAGAGGGGGCCGATTTTTGGGCTTTTCAAAATCTGAGTTCGACTCGGTATTTCACTTCGACGTAGCTCTCCCAAACATCTCAGTCAGTCCCCTCTTTCTCGGAGGGTGAGGGGCTGATTTGTTTGCTTTTCAGAGCCTGAGTTCAGCGCGGTATCGCACGTCGGCGTAGCTCGCCCAAACACCTCGATCGGTCCTCTCTTTTTCTTGGAGAGTGAGGGGCTGATTTGTTTGCTTTTTAGAGCCTGAGTTCAGCGCGGTATCGCATGTCAGCGTAGCTCGCCCAATTACCTCAATCATTCCTCTCTTTTTTTGGAGGATGAGGGGCTGATTGGTTTGCTTTTTTAGAGCCTGAGTTCAATGCGGTATCGCAAGTCGGTATAGCTCTCCCAAACACCTCAATCAGTCCCCTCTCCCTCCGGGAGAGGGTTAGGGTGAGGGGCTTTTGATCTTGCTCTTGCTCTTGCTCTGGCTCTGGCTTTGGCTTTTGATTTTTTGTCCCTTCGGCAGGCCGAGCGGAGGTGTTCATCCGGGGGTAGGCGCGCAGCGCCGTGCGGCGCAGCCGCATACATCGAGAGGAGGTGCAGCGAAGCAAACCGTAGGCGATGCCCCCGGATGGACACCGTAGCGAGGGAACACTGAGCCTCAGCGAAGTGCCGTACGCCGGGGCAAAGCCTTTTGGGTTACCTTTTCGGCGTTTGGAAAAGGTGACTCGCTGTAAGAGCGAAACCGCCAGCGGCACCACCCGCAGCAACGGATATGCCCCCAAAACCCAAGGAGCATGGTCGGCCCCAAAGCCGCCAAGGCCACCAAGACCAACAGGCGAAAAAAAGCCCCGCCAAAGCGGGGCTCTCTCACATCACACCCAATCAGAAGTCAGCCTTGACCGACATCACGAAGTTACGCGGATCACCATAGAAGTTACCGAACCCTTCGGTACCAATGGTCGAGTAGTAACGCTTGTCAAACAGGTTGTTCCCGTTAAGCGCCACCGACCAGGTGTCATCGATACGGTAGCCAATGCGACCGTTCCAGACCGCATAACCGGCGCCATCAATGTTGTCACCGCCCAAAGGCGAAGTCCGGTAGTTGCCCGTCTGCGCGTTGACACCCGCACCGATTGTCACGCGATCCAGTGGCCCGCTCAGGCTGTAGTCACCCCACACACGCAGCAAGTGGCGCGGCACATAGGAGTTGTAAACCACGCCATCCTGAGTGGCGTCGGCATCTTCCAGCACCTTGGTCTGGGTGTAGGTGTAACCGGCGAGCAATTGCAGGCGGTCAATCACTTCACCGCTGACTTCAGCTTCGAAGCCTTGCGCGCGAACCTTGCCGGAGTTGATCGAGCAAGAACTGTCCTCGCAACGCGGGTCATCCTGGGCGGCATCTTTCTGAATGGTGCGGAACAGGTTGAAGGAGCTGTTCAGACGACCGTCGAACCACTCGCCTTTGATCCCCAGTTCGTAGCTCTGCCCGACCAATGGCTTGAGGGTGCTGCCATCAATGGTCTTGTAGGCGCCTTGCGGGGTGAAGATGTCGGTGTAGCTGGCGTAGGCAGTCAGGTTGTCATTGAGGTCGAACAGCACACCGGCGAACGGCGTGACCTGGCCGGTTTCGGTGGACTCGGTATCGACCTGGGTGCCTTCGCCACGGAAGTACTGCACCGAATCGGTATCGGACTTGTACCAGCTGACACGGCTGCCCAGGACCAGGGTCAGCGGATCAGCCAGTTTCAGGCGGGCGATCGAGTAGGCGCCGTATTGCTTGATGTGCATGTCCACCGGGCCGCCACGGGAGGCGTTGGCCAGGTAGTAGCTTTCGTCCGGTTGCGGGATGTGGTGGTTGGGGTCGAGCACGTTCTGCCGTTGTGGCAGCGCGGCGACGGCGTAGAAGTCATCCTTGTGCGAACGGCTGGCGTTGGCGCCGATGGTCAGTTCGTGTTGCTGACCGAAGGCGTCGAATTTGCCGTCGACATAGGCATCGAAGCCGTAATCGCGCTGGTCGTAGGCGTAAATGCTGCCCAGCATCAGGGTGTTCGATGCGGTGGCACCGACCGGTACCGCGCCGCTCGGGAAGGCGTATTCCATGTCCTGGGTGTTACGCGAGTACACCCCGGCGACTTTCAGCGACCAGTCGTCGTTGAACTGGTGTTTCAGGTCGGCGAAGTAGGTGGCGCGTTTGCTGCGCTGGTTGTTCCACGCGGTGTTCAGGCAGGTGGAGCGCTTGAGGTGCAGGTCGGAGCCGTCGGCGTAACGCGGCAGGCCGCCCCAGCACGGGGTGGCGTCAACATCTTCCCAGGCGAAGCCCAGACCCAGGGTGGTATCGGGGCTGAGGTCGAAGTCCAGGGCGCCGTAGTAGATCTGATCCTTGCGGCTGGCCACGTCGTAGAAATATTGACGGGTCTGTTCGGTGACCACGGCGCGACCACGGATGGTCCCGGAGTCGTTCAGCGGGCCGCCGGTGTCGACCTGGCCACGATAGTTGTCCCAGGTGCCTGCCGACAGCGACAGTTGCGTGTGCGCAGTGTCCTGGCCGCGTTTGCGCACGAAGTTGACGCCACCGGCGGTGCCGCCTGCGCCTTTCATCATGCCGGCCGCGCCACGCAGGACTTCCACGCGGTCATAGATGGCCATGTCGCTGTTGAAGCTGTCGGCCTGCACGTAGCTGCTGCCGATATCCAGCGGCACGCCGTCGTACTGGTACTGGCCAGTCATACGGAAGCCGCGCGAGTAGAAATACTTGCCGCCCATGGGCGAGTCATACACGGTGATGCCCGGGGTCTTTTCCATCACCTGTTCGATGGTGTTGAGGTTCTGGTCATCGAGCATCTTGCGGGTCATCACCGTGACCGACTGCGGGGTTTCCTTCAGCGAGTGCACGCCCTTGCCAATGGTCACGCCACCGGTGGTGTAGGAGTTGCTGCCTTCGGTGGTGGCGCCTAGGCGGCTGGCGTTGACGTTGGTCGGGGCCAGCTCCATCGCGCTGCCGGTGGCCGGGCCGAGGACGGTCACGGTGTTGCCGTCACGCTGGTAGCGGATGCCGGTGCCGTTGAGCATCGCCTTGAGTGACTCATCGTCCTGGTAGCGGCCGTTGAGTGCGCTGGAGCGCAAACCTTGCAGGCTTTCCGGGCTGTAGATGATTTGCAGGCTGGTCTGCTGGCCAAGGGTTTGCAGCGCCTGCGCCAGTGGCTGCGACGGGATGTTCAGGGTCCATTCCTGGGCCTGGACATACGGCGCTGCCGTGAGTGTCAGTGCCAGACCAAGGCCGGTGCCGGCCAGTCGAGTGCGTGTCGCGCCGTGCACCAGCAGGGCTCGAGTCAGAGGGCGAAGCATGAAACGGGATGCGGACATGAGGTTAAGACCTTGGCAGGTATAGTTGTTAATGGTTCTTATTCATCTCATTAAGACGAGGAAGCCGCGGCAAACCGGAAAATTATTTTTCCGGCCTGGCCGCGGCCGCGTCGATCAAGCGGTTTGCAGTTCGCTCTTGACCCTGCCGGCCTCCATGCGCACCAGTTGATCGGCGACGTCGAAGTAACGGTCATCGTGGGAGATCACGATGATGGTCTTGCCCAGACGTTTGAGGTCTGGCAACAACTCTGTGTAGAAAATACGCCGGAACGTCGGGTCCTGATCGGCCGCCCATTCATCGAACACCAGCACCGGCCGCTCTTCGAGCCAGGCATTGACCAGTGCCAGACGCTTGCGCTGGCCGGTGGACAAATCGGTGGTGCTGAACGCGCCGTCGCGCACGCTGACCTTGTGCGCGATCTCCAGACGTTCGAGGTAGCGGGTCGCGTCCTGCGGGACTTCGCGGTCGCCCTGAATCAGATCGTCGAACAGGTAATAGTCGGCAAAAATCGTCGTGAAATTCTGCCGGTAGTCATCGCGGTTGAGCGCGGTGATCGGCTGATCGTTGACGCGGATCTCGCCTTCGGTCGGCGCATACAAACCCAACAACAATTTGATCAGCGTGGTTTTGCCGCAACCGTTTTCGCCGACGATAAACACGATGTCGCCCTGTTCAATACGCAGGTTCACCGGCCCCAGACGGAACGGCTCACTGCCTTCCACAGGCGGGAAGGCGTAACGCACGTTGTGCAGTTCGAGGCTGTTGACCGCGCCGGGTTTCTTGCCCTGATCTTCCAGCAGCAGGTGCGGTTCGGGTGAGGAAAATTGCTCGCTCAGTTCGGCGATGCGGCGGAAGGCAATCTGCGCACGGCTGATGATCGGCAACGTGCTGACCAGATGCTCCAGCGGCCCCTTCATGTACAGCAGCACCAGGACGAAGCCGCTCATTACCGCTTTGTCGCCGCTGGGCCAGAAGGATTGCAGGGCCAGCGCCATGCCGATCACCACGAAGAACAACATCGAGCCGAAGGACTTGGCGATGACGAAGGTGTTGATGGATTTGATCTGGGTGTCGCAGATCTTCTCGGCGGTTTTCTGAATCCCGGCGACAAACATACGCTGGCGACGCGGGCGATGAATGCGCAGTTCCTTGGCACCCTCGGCAATCGCGTTGTAGTGCTTTTGCAGTTCGTCTTCGGAATCACGGGCGGCGTAGAAACCGCGCATGCCTTTGGCCCGGGCAATCGCCTGAATGGTCGTGCCGATGGCAATCGCCACCAGCATCATCAGGAACATCGGCCAGGACAGCATGGCCAGATAGCCGAGGCAGCCGAGGGTGACGGTCATGGATATCGCCAGCGGGGCAAACGCGAAAGCGAAGTCGCTGATGGTGTCGACGTCGTGGGTCAGCACCGGGATCAACCGGTGGCTGCGATAGCGTTCGATCTGGTCGATTGGCGCCGACAAGACCTTCTCCCCCAGCTCTTTGCGCAATTTGGCGATGATGTGCTGGCCGACGTAGTTGGTGCCGATGTCGGACAGAATCGTCGTCAGCAAGGCCAGCGCACAGAGGCCGGCGAAAATCATCACCACCGTGCGGGTCAGGCCGTCGTCGGAGTGCAGGGCATTGTTGATGGTTGCCAGCAGCACGGTGACGCTCAGGCCGCCGATCATGCCGAGCACGATGGACACAGAGACGATCAGGCGGAAGGGCTTGAGCAAGGCGAACAATTCGTTGATCGCCCCACGCGTAGGCTTGGTCATGGAGGATTCCTGCTTCGGTGCGGAGGGAGTGCCGGTACTAAAGGAAAACGAATGGTCACGGACTTTCTTTAAACGACCGCAGACGGCACTGCGGTCGTGGCGGGCAGGATCAGAGGTCGCGCACTACGCGAAACCCGAGCCAGTCGCCCTTGCTGGTTGGCCAGCTGCTGTTGCGGTTGCCGGAACGCGAGAACACCGGCGCCTCGCCCCAGTCGTTGCCACGCATGACCTGGCGTTCGCAGTTTTCCTGAGTCCATGGGCGACCGTCGTTCGGTACGCCGGAATAATCCTTGTGATAGCAGTCGGCGGTCCATTCGTAGACGTTGCCGTGAGCGTCGTAAACGCCGAAGGCATTGGCCGGGAATGTGCCGGCCGGGGAGGTGAAGTTGTAACCGTCGGCGGCGCCATAGGTGTTGGCGTGTTTGGAGATCTGGTAGTTGTTGCCTTCATCGAACGGGAAAGGGAAGGGCCCGCTGCTGCCGCCGCGTGCGGCGTACTCGCGGATCGATTCGCTTTGCAGGCGATAGGCATGACCGGTTTTTTTCGACAACCAATCGATGTAGCCCTGGGCTTCGGCGACGTTCATGCACACGGCCGGGTCGCGGGCAGTCTGTTTGAATTCCGGTTTGCCAGCGGTGCAGCGGCGGCCCGGGCGATCATCGAAGTCGTAAGGCTTGTTGCCGGTTTCGCGCACATACGCGTCCCACTCGCCGACCAGCACCTGAAAGCGGCTGATGGCGAACGGTTTGCTGAAGGTCACGTCGTGGCGCGGGCCTTCGTCCGGTTCGCGGCCGACTTCGTCATCCGGGGTGCCCATGGTGAAGGTGCCAGTCGGCAGCACGACCATTTCCGGGCAGTCCTTGCAGTCCTTGAACACTTTGCCCGGCGCCGGCGGCGTCGCCGCTTGAGCAGCACCAGGCAGCAGGCCGGCGCACAGCGCGGTCAGGGCCAGCGCGGGCAGGGCCTTGAAGGTGAAACAGGCGTGAGGCTTTTTCATGAGTCGTCTCTGTGAAAGGAAAACTGGAGTCGAGGGATCAGGCGCGCCGTTTTTTTTCGAGGAGGGCCATGAAACGCTCCACTTCGGCTTCGTTGTTGAGCAGACCGGGCGCCGTGCGAATCACCGGGCCGACGTCGCGGCTGACCGCATCGCAGATCACCCGGTTTTGCATCAGGTAGGCAGCCACTTCGTCGCTGTCCTGGCCCTTGACCCGGAAGAACGTGAAACCGGCAGAAAATTTCGGCTCGAGCGGGGTCACCAGTTCGATGTCCGCGTGTTCGCGCAGGCGCTGTTTCAGATAGCTGTTGAGCTGATGAATGCGCGTCTGAACGTCGGCCTTGCCCAGTTGCAGGTGCAATTTGAACGCTTCGTCCACCGCCCAACGATGCTCGAAGGCGTGATAGCCGCCCGGGGTCATGATGGTGGCGAAGGAAGTGGCTTCGGAGAACGTCGGCACGCTCGGGCTGACGTACTTCAGTTCTTCGCTGCGGCTGCAAACGATGCCGGTGCCGCGTGGGCCGAACATCCACTTGTGGGTGCCGGCGATAAAGAAGTCGCAGTTCATCTGCGGGAAACTCAGATCATCGACACCAAAGCCGTGCACGCCGTCGACCACGTAGATCAAGCGGTCCTTGTCGTCACGTTGACGGTTGTGTTCATCGACCAGCCGCGAAATATCGCTGATCGGCAATTTCACGCCGCTGCCCGAATGCACCCAGGTCATGCCGAGTACGCGGGTCTCAGGGCGAATGTTGCGGTTGATCGTGTCGAGCACCTGATCCATGGAAATGCTTTGCGGCGTTTCGAACAGCTTGAGTTTGCGCACCCGGGTGCCATCGCGGCGGCTGCGGAAATCGAGGATGTTGCGCGTGGAATAGTGTTCGTGTTCGGTGGTAAGGATTTCCTGATCCGCGCGCACCTGCACGCTGCCATAAATCATCGCCAGGCCTTCGGTGGTGCTGCCAGTGAGGGCGATCTGGCCGGGCTTGGCTTGCAGATACTTGCCAGCCCAGACCCGCACGTTTTGCTGCAATTGTTCGTTGCTCCCCAGATCCCAATCCATCGCCAGTCCCGGATTCCGGTCGAGCGTGGCGCGATGGCGTTCGATGGCTTCGCGCACGGGTTTGGGATGGGAGGTGATCAGGAAGTTGGCGAAGTGGATCGCCTGCGGGTCCTGATCGAACAGCTGGCGCAATTGCGTCCATTTGTTCGCAGAAGCCACTGGCGAAGTCGTGGCCATTGCCGGCGCCGCGAGGCTGGCGCCGAATGGCAGGGCAGCCGCCATCACACCGGCCTGTTTCAGAAAGGTCCGGCGGTCAGTCATGGCTTGGCAGTGTCCTGACGGGAAATCAGCGCCGGTTTCGCGGCTTTCTGCACTTGATCCCAGACGCGCATGAAGTTGCCGCCCCACAGCTTGGCGATGTCCGCTTCGGAGTAGCCGCGCTGGATCAGTTCGGCGGTGACGTTGCGGATTTCGCCAACGTTCTCCCAACCCTTGATGCCGCCGCCGTCGTTGAAGTCGGACGAGATGCCGACATGGTCGATACCGATTTTGCGCACCGTGTAATCGATGGCGTCACCGAGATCCTTGAGGGTCGCTTTGGGTTCTTCTTCAAGGATGCCGTAGAGGCCGCTGGCGTACTGGCCGAGTTTCTGTTCCGACCATGCGGTGATGATCGGATCGCCCGGCATCAGCGCCATGGCCAGGTTTGGCAGTGGCGGCAGATCGAAGCGTGCGCGCAGGGCGTTGAGTTTGTCCTGCGTGCCCTGAGTCAGCGGTTTGAGGTACTGCGAGAAACCAACCACCTGAACCACGCCGTTGCTGTTCTTGATCAGTTGCAGTTCCTTGTCGCTGAGGTTGCGCGGAATATCCACTGCCGCACGCGGCGCCGAGTGCGAGGCCACCAACGGCGTGCGGCTCAACTGCGCAACCTGTTCCAGGCCTTTGGTCGACATCTGCGAAACGTCGATGATCACGCCCAGATCGTTCAAACGCTGCACCGCTTGCTTGCCGATATCGGAGAGACCGTCGAGGGCGTCCGGCGAGTCATTGAAGAACGGCAGCGGCCGCGACGAGTCGGCCCAGCTGTTGTTGCCGATGTAGCTGAAGCCGAACATGCGCATGCCGCGCCCGGCCCACAGGTCCAGTTTGCTCAGGTCGTTGCCCAGCGGATAGGCGTTGAGCATGCTGATGAAAATCGCGAACTTGCCTTCGCCATGCAGGCGGCGGAAATCATCCGGGGTGTAGGCGATGCCGACCTGATTGGGGAAGTCGCGGACCATGCCGGTGATGATCTTGTAACGGACTTCCTGCTGGTTGCGGGCTTCTTCGACAAAACCTTCGGTGGGGCGATGCGGGGCATTGGGGCCATTCCACATTTCCGGCCAGCCGAACACGGTCAGCGCAGCGCCCGACAAGCGCCCGCGATTGGCCTTGATCAGGTCGAACTGGCCGGAGCCGTCCTTGTCGGCTTCGTTGCCGTGGGCGCCGAAACTCAGCGGTACGGTGATGTGGCTGTCAAACGAGAGGATGCGATCCTGCAACTCGGTCGCCTGTTTCATCACTTTTACCGGGTAGCCGGGGTTGTCCCGAAACCAGTAATCCCAGGCCAGAAACCCTGCGCCGGCGCTGATCGCCAAGGCCAGCGGCAGGCCGATAAATAGAGCCTTTTTCGAACGCGGTTTTGTCATTGCCATCTCATTCAGGTTCGCCGTCGAGGTGCAGGCGCAGGGGCCTTTGCTATCTGGGAGGAACGAGTGGCCGGGCGGGTAATTTAGTCGCGCGCAGGAAAAGCGCTGACGGCGCATCGCGATCTTTTGCCGGGGCCGTAAATTTCCCCGGCGAGCAAACGTTCTAGCTTGGATAAAGCCTGCTTCATGGCTGACACAGGTAGGGCAATGACGATCTCTCGACGCTGGTTCATGGCGGGCATGGCACTCACGGGCGCCGCGCTGCCTGCCGCTTTTTATGCACATCGTGAGCTGACCCGCGAGGAGTTTCCGATCACCCCGGGAGAGGCCACGGTCGACCTGGCCGATACGGCTGGTCAACAGTTGGCGGACAACCTGCGCGGCGTCTGGGATATCCGTTTCAGCGGCGCTGCGGCGGGGCTCGATGGCTTGCCACGCGAAGGCCTGGAGCTGTTTCTCGACATTGCCCACCGGGGTCGCGGCCTGCGTGGGTTTCTCGATACCGGTGCCAATCTGCGTTCAGCAGAACCTGCGCGTTATCAAGTGATCGGCGATCTGGCACCGGGCAACGGCGCCGAATTGTACTGGCGGCTGATGCGTACCGATGCGCCGCACGCGCCGCCGGTCTACGAATTCAAAGTCAAACTCGACGAAGTCTGGGCGGCATTCGGCAATGCCGGCAGTGGCACGTTCACCGGGCAAGTGTTGCGCCTGGATCGGCCGTTGGCGCTGCCCGAACTGGACAATCACTTCATCGCCATCAAGCGACGTTTTCCCGAGGCCCGCGAACGCACCGGGTTGAACCCGACGCTGTTGGCGTGGCTGGTCGCGCCGGAACATCGCCTGTTCCACCAGCTCTGGCACGCCAGCCGCGACAAGTGGCACAAACTCTCGGAGAAAAAACGCGACGCCCTGCGCGGTATCGGCTGGCAACCCGGCCCCCGTGACAAGGAGCGCGATGCCCGTGGGCCGAGCAAGGATCGCAATGGTTCGGGCATCGACTTCTTCTTCATGCACCGGCACATGCTCGGCAAGGCCCGTTCGATGCAGGATCTGCCGTCATGGCAGGCCTTCCCGATGCCGCAGCCGGAACTGGAGCGTGACCGCCAGGGCTTCGCCCGCTATTTCGACAATCACGACGGTGACGCGCTGCCGCCCACCTGGCTGACCGAAGGTGACGACGAGTACACCAAGTGGGTCAGCGACATCAAAGCGGCCGAGACCTACCACAGCAATTTCCAGGTGTGGGAATCGCAGTACCGCGACCCACGCTACCTGGCGAAACTCAGCCTCGGCCAGTTCGGCTCGGAAGTCGAACTGGGCCTGCACGACTGGCTGCACATGCGCTGGGCGTCGGTGGCGCGGGATCCGTCCAACAACATTCCGGTGCCGATGGCGCGCGATCAGGCGGACTTCGCGGCGCGCTGGTATGCGCCGGAAAACGACTTTCTCGGCGACCCGTTTTCCTCCCATGTGAACCCGGTGTTCTGGCGTTTCCACGGCTGGATCGATGACCGTATCGAAGACTGGTTCCGTGCACATGAGCGTTTCCACCCGGGCGAAGTCAGCCGGCTGGAAGTCAACGGTGTGCCGTGGTTTGCGCCGGGGCGCTGGGTTGAGGTCGACGATCCTTGGCTGGGGCCGGACACCCATGGCTGCAGCACCGTGCCGGGGTTGCAAATCGGCCGTTCGGTGGAAATGGACCCGGAAACCATGAAGCTGGCGTTGCGCATCACGTTTGGCGATGAAGACAACATGGCCGAGCTGTTCCGCAAAGTGCCGCAGCGCCCGTGGTATGCCCGGCATCTGAAAGTGAAAGGCCGGCAACTCTAAGCGCAAAAAAAATCGCAGCCTGGTGCTGCGATTTTTTTTGCCCCGAGAATTCAATCAGTCACGACACGATCCCCGTGTAGGAGCTGCCGAAGGCTGCGATCTTTTGATCTTGACTCTTAAAAGCAAGATCAAAAGATCGCAGCCTCGTTGCACTCGACAGCTCCTACAAGAGATGTTGCTGTCAGATAACCTGCCAGCCACCGCCCAACGCTTTGTACAAGGCAATGCTCGCCTGCAGTCGCGACAAGCGCAGTTGCACATTCATATCCTGCGCCGCATACAAAGTGCGCTGGGTTTGCAGCACCGTCAGCAAGTCTTCGGCACCGGCCTGATAACGACTTTGCGCGATGTCGAACGCGGTCTGCGCCTGGCTCAGCTCTTCGCTTTGCCACTGGCGCTGTTCGTCGAGGCCGCGAATGCTGCTCAGGGCTTTTTCCACGTCGGCGAAGCCATTGATGATCGCCCCTCGATAGGTTTCCAGCAGTTCGTCCTGACGCGCCTTGGCCTTGTCGCGCTCGGCGCTCAGGCGACCGTTGTTGAAGATCGGCGCGGTCAAGCCGGAAGACAGGTTGTAGAACGTGGTGCGCAGCAGGTCCGCCGCCAGATCGGCGCCGGTGCCGAGGCTGGCGGTCAAGGTGATTTTCGGCAACATGGCCGCGCGAGCGACGGTGACGTCAGCCTGAGCCGCTGCCAGTTTGGCTTCGGCGCTGGCGATGTCCGGACGCCGGCTCAGCAGATCGCTGGGCACGCCACTGGCGATATTCGGCCACTGCAACTGTTCGAACGACTGTTGCGGTGACGACAGTGTCTGCACTGGTTGGCCGAGCAGGGCGGCGAGGGTGATCAAGGCTTCGCGGGCCTGTTGTTGCACCAGCGGCAATTTGCGCTGCTGTTCCGCTACCAGGCTTTTTTGCTGGGCCAGTTCCAGCGCGGTGGCGCTGCCGGCGTCGAAACGGGTTTGCACCAGGTGCAGGACGTTCTGCGCATTGGCCAGATTGAGTTCGGCAATGCGCGCCTGTTCGCGCAACGCCAAGGCTTGGGTGTAGCTGCTGGCCACGCCGCTTTGCAGGGTCAGCTCGACGGTGGCACGGTCGAATTCGCTGGCCTGGACGCCGAATACGGCGCTGTCGCGGGCCGCGCGTTTGCCGCCCCAGAAGTCGATTTCGTAACTGGCGCTCAACTCGGCGTCGTAATAATCCAGCGAGCGATTATCCGGGCTGACGTCCAGCTGGCTATAGCCTTTGCCGTGCAACAGTTTCTGTCGATTGGCATTGAGCCCGGCCTTGATTTCCGGGAGCAGCGGGGCGCCGGCAATCGTCGCACTGGCCTGGGCTTGCCTGACTCGCGCAACAGCGGCGCCGAGGTCATGGCTGCCCAGTCGCGCCTGTTCGACCAGTCGATCAAGTTCGGGGCTGCCGAACTGCGTCCACCATTGGCGGTTGCTCTGCACGGCACCGGGCTGCTCAGGCGACTGCCACGCGGGCGGTGGCTGCACGCCGCTGTCGGGGCGCGGCGCAGGGCTGTTGCAGGCCGCCAGCAACAGGCTGGCGGCAAGGAGTGTCAGTGGCGCTTTCATAGATCGATCATTCACTGGTAAGGGCCGTGACCGGGTCGAGCCGGGCAGCCTTGCGGGCAGGCATGAAGCCGAAGAGGACGCCGGTGACCAGCGCGCAGGCGAAAGCACCGATGACGGCCAGCCATTGAAACGCGATCGCCACGCCGCTGAACCACAGCACGCCGCCGACCAGCATCGCCAGACTGATGCCGGCAATGCCGCCGACCACCGAGAGCATCACCGCTTCAGTGAGGAACTGGCGCAGGATGTCGCGCTGTCGTGCACCCGTGGCCATGCGGATACCGATTTCCCGGGTGCGTTCGCGCACGGTCATGAGCATGATGTTCATCACGCCGATACCGCCGACCAGCAAAGAGATTGCAGCAATGGCGCCGAGCATCAGCGACAGCGTGCCTTGCGTGCGTGCTTCGGCCTGAATCATTGCGGCGTTGTTGGTCAGTTCGAAATCCTTCTTGCCGTTGTGCCGCCGCAGCATCGCCTGTTCGATCGCCTGCTCGGCGTCTTTGACCTTGCGTGCGTCCTTGGCGGCGATCACCACGTATTCCGGATTGCGGCTGCCGAACAGGCGCGTGCTGGCCGCCGAGTAGGGCACGGCGATGCGGTTGTCGCTGTCGGAATCGCCGGAGCTCGAGCCCTTTTCCGCGAGAACGCCGAGCACCTGAAACGGCACGTTTTCGATCAGGATGTACTGGCCGATCGGGTCGGCGACATCCTTGAGCAGCTTGTCGCGCACTTTGGTACCGATCACCGCCACGGCGGCGGCGCTGTCTTCATCGGCCTGGGTGAAGTAACTGCCCTGAACCACCGGCCAGTTGAAAATGGTTGGAAAATTGGTGTCGTTGCCACCGACGTAACTGCTGTGGTCGGCGTTGCCGAAACGCACGCCAGCGGTCGAGCCGTTGACCGGCATGATCCGTTCCACCTGGGGCAGGGCGGCCAGCTCGGCGACGTCGTCGAGGGTGATGATGCCCGGTGGCGTGCGCGGGTTGGGCGCGGCGCCGCTGAGGTAAATGATGTTGGAACCGAAGGCGCCCATCTGTGCCATCACCTGGCGTTTGCTGCCTTCGCCCACCGCCAGCATCACCACCACCGAGGCCACGCCGATGACGATCCCCAGCAGTGTCAGCGCAGTACGAAAACGATTGATCCACATGACCCGCCACGCCGCTTGCACGGCGTCGACCAGTTCACCTTTCCAGGCGCCGGTCTCGGTGCTGCCGGTGCTCAGGCGCTGGCGCAGATCCACGGCTTGCAAGGCGCCGGGGTTGGCGCTGCGTGGTGGCGCTGACGGCTGTTCGGCGGTGTCGCTGATGATCAGCCCGTCACGAATCTCGATGATGCGTTTGGCCCGCTGCGCGACTTCGCGGTCGTGGGTGATGAGAATCACCACATGGCCCTGACCGGCGAGTTCGTCGAGCAGGGTCATGACCTCGGCGCCGCTGTGGCTGTCGAGGGCACCGGTGGGTTCGTCGGCGAGAATGATGTGGCCGCCGTTCATCAACGCCCGGGCAATCGACACCCGCTGTTGCTGACCGCCGGAAAGCTGATGCGGGCGGTTGCCGGTGCGGCTGCCCAGGCCGAGCCGCTCCAGCAAGGCACTGGCCCGGGCGTGGCGTTCGGCGGCCGGGGTGCCGGCGTAGATGGCCGGCATCTCGACGTTTTCCTGGGCGGAGCCGGACGGAATCAGGTGATAACCCTGGAACACAAAACCGAACGCTTCGCGGCGTAGCCAGGCCAGTTCATCGGTATCGAGCTGGGCGACATCTTCGCCGGCGAAGCGATATTCGCCGCTGGTAGGGCGGTCGAGACAGCCGAGAATATTCATCAAAGTCGATTTGCCGGAGCCGGATGCGCCGACGATCGCGACGAACTCGCCAGCATGAATCGACAGGTCGATACCGCGTAATACTTCCACCAGCGGGCTGTCATTGCCGCCGTAGGATTTGCGGATCTGCCGCAGGTCAATCAGAGGGGTTTGCATTCAGCCTCCGCTGCCGGTGGCCGGCGCGCTGAGGATGTGATCGCCTTCGACCAGGCCTTCAAGCACTTGTGTGCGCAAACGGTCGCTGATGCCGGTGCGCACGTCACGTGCCTGGATTTCGCCGTTGGCGGCGACGATCTGCGCGCGTTGCCACTGCGGCCGTGAGCCGGGTTGCAGGGCGGCGGTCGGCACGGTGAGGGTGTCCTGTGCCTGTTGCGCAACGAAGAACACCTGCGCGGTCATGTCGGTCATCAGGCTGTTGTCAGCGTTGTCGACGTCGAGCAACACGGTGTAGAGCACCACGCGTTCGCTGCCGCTGCGACCGCTGGTGGGGCTGCCGCCCTGATTCTGTTCGAGCGGGCGCGGTGGCACTGGCAGAATCTGCCGTACCGTGCTGCTCCAGCGTCGGCTACCGCCGCTGAGGGTGGTGAAGTAGGCGGTCATGCCGGGTTTGACGTGGCCGATGTCCGCTTCGGAAACCTCGGCCCATACGGTCATCGGCGAGAGCCGGGCGATGCGCAGGATCAGCGGGGTTTGCTGTTGCGCATTGAGTGTCTGGCCTTCCCGGGCGCCGACGGCCACGACTGTGCCGCTCATCGGTGCATAAATGCGTGTGTAGCCAAGTTCCGCTTCGTCACTGCGCAGGCTGGCCTGAGCCTGACGGATCTGCGCCTGGAACATGTCGATGCGGGCCTGTGTCGCGCGGACTTCGGCGCGAGCCGTCTGCACGTCTTCTTCACGGGTGGCACCACCGGCGGCGAGCTTTTGCTGGCGCTGGTATTTCTGTTGCGCGAGATCGTGCTGGGCGCGTTGCTCCTGCAGCTGCGCCTTGAGGTTCTCGATGGAAAACCGCCCGGCATCCAGTTTGGCCTTTTGCGTGGAGGGGTCGATCTCCACCAGCAACTGGCCTTCCTTGACCGCATCGCCAGCCTCGACATGAATCTTCTGAATCTGCCCGGAGGCCTGCGCACCGACATCCACGTAACGGCGTGGCTGCAACGTGCCCAGTGCGGTCACGCTGTTTTCGATACTGCTGCGAGTCACTTGCACCGTGGCGAGGGCGTCGCGCCCCGGCGGCAGGACTTGCCACGCGGCAACGGCGATCACGGGAATCAGACAAAGGGCGGCGAACAAGGCGCGTCGGGCGGGGCGGGGACGTTTCATGCAGGGTTCCGGCCAGTGGGTTCGGCCCGTCATTCGGCCAGTACACAGGCGTGCAGGGGCGCTGAACGCTGTCGCATGGCACGACAGATACGGGGAGCTGTCCTGTAAACGATGCATGGGCAAGGGAATTTAAGCGCCAACACATCATGTAACAGGTGTCCGGGCAGGACTATTTGGTCGGGATGTGGAATCAGCTCTTTAAATCTATATGAGAATTACTATAAATTACGCACCTCAAGTTGCCACTATCTTGCTACTGCCAATTCCGTGGCGGGATCAGTGTGCTCAAGGACAGGAACTGCATCGATGCGGTCGGGAGTCATGTTGGAAAACTACTATCGTGAGCTGGTGTGTTTCCTTAACGCCAAGCTGGGCAACCGTCAGGTGGCCGAAGATGTGGTGCATGACGCTTATGTGCGGGTGCTGGAGCGTTCCAGCGACACGCCGATCGAACAACCGCGGGCCTTCCTTTACCGCACGGCATTGAACCTGGTCATCGATGATCATCGGCGCAACGCCTTGCGCCAGGTCGAATCACTCGATGTGCTGGACAGTGAAGAACGCTATTTCACCCCGTCGCCCCATGGCACGCTTGACCACAGCCAGCGTCTGGAGATGCTCCAGCGCGCGCTGGCCGAGTTGCCGCCGCGTTGCCGTGAAAGTTTTCTGCTGCGCAAGATCGAAGGTCTGTCCCATCCGGAAATTGCCGAGCACCTCGGGATTTCCAAGGCGTTGGTAGAAAAACACATCGTCAACGCCATGAAACATTGCCGCTTGCGGATTAAACAATGGGATGCCCATTGATCCTTGCTGGTTAAATTTCCGTTCATCGTCCTCGTTCCTACTCAACAGACGACCTGCTGACCTGATTCAGGCCGGTCAGGCCACCCAGGCTTTATCCCCGCGTTGAGGGGTTCATCCAGAGGACACTGGAAATGACACAGGCAATTGCATCGCCCATCGTTCACGACCTGATCGGCGTCGGTTTCGGCCCTTCGAACCTGGCGCTGGCCATCGCTCTGCAAGAGCGCGGGCCGACCCACGGCGAGCTGGATGTGCTGTTCCTCGACAAGCAGGCCAACTACAGCTGGCACGGCAACACCCTGTCGACGCAGAGCGAGTTGCAGATTTCCTTTCTCAAGGATCTGGTGACCCTGCGCAATCCCACCAGCCCGTACTCGTTCGTCAATTACCTCAAACACCACGGTCGTCTGGTCGACTTCATCAACCTCGGCACGTTCTATCCGTGCCGCATGGAGTACAACGACTACCTGCGCTGGGTCGCCGGGCAGTTCACCGAGCAGAGCCGTTACGGCGAAGAAGTGCTGACCATCGAGCCGGTGCTGCACAACCAACAGGTTGAGGCGCTGCGCGTGATTTCCCGTGGCAGCGACGGCCAGCAGCATGTACGGACCACTCGTTCGGTGGTGGTCAGCGCCGGTGGCACGCCGCGCATTCCGGAGGCGTTCAAGGCACTGAAAGGTGACACCCGTGTGTTCCACCATTCGCAATACCTGTCGCAAATGGCCAAGCAGCCGTGCGTGAACAATCAGCCGATGAGCATCGCGATCATCGGTGGCGGGCAGAGCGCCGCAGAAGCCTTTATCGACCTGAACGATTCGTTCCCGTCGGTGCAGGTCGACATGATCCTGCGCGGTTCGGCCTTGAAGCCTGCCGATGACAGCCCGTTCGTCAACGAGGTGTTCTCGCCGGAGTTCACCGATCTGGTGTTCCAGCAGAACAGCGCCGAGCGTGAGCGTCTGGTCAACGAGTACCACAACACCAACTATTCGGTGGTCGACATCGACCTGATCGAACGCATCTACGGCATCTTCTATCGCCAGAAAGTCTCGGGGATTGCCCGCCACGCGTTCCGCACCCTGACTACCGTCGAGAAAGCCACCGCCACCGACAACGGTATCGAACTGGCTCTGCGCAACAACGCCACCGGCGAAGTCACCGTGCGCAACTATGATGCGGTGGTATTGGCCACCGGTTACGAGCGGCAGATGCACCGCAAACTGCTGGCACCGCTGGAAGAATACCTCGGCGACTTCGAGGTCGATCGCAACTACAAACTGATCACCGACGAACGCTGCAAGGCCGGCATCTACATGCAGGGCTTCTGCCAGGCCAGCCATGGTCTGAGCGACACGTTGCTGTCGGTGTTGCCGATCCGCGCGGACGAGATTGCCGGCTCGCTGTATGAGCATGGCAAGAACCGTGGGCATCGTTCGATGGCGGATCTGTTGTTGGCGACTGCCAGCTAACGCCGATTTCCAGGCCAGATCGTTCCCACGCTCTGCGTGGGAATGCCTCAACAGACGCTCCGCGTTCGGCCTTCGATAGGGACGCGGAGCGTCCCGGGCTGCATTCCCACGCAGAGCGTGGGAACGATCATCCTGAACCCTTCCTGAACATCCCCCACATTCCCCGACACACCTCCTTTTGCCGGTTTACTCTCACATCATCGGGGCGTAAGCTTCGCGCGTTTTCATCAATAGCGGAGACCCACAGTGGGTACTTGTTCGAGTGACAGTTGTCGGCCGGTCTCGGTAACCGGCAGATTCTCGGCAAGATAACGCGCAGCCTTTCTCTGCCGTTGTCTCGCCGTAACAGCGAGCAGCGGCATCCCGTGCATGACCCGTCCTGGGCCATGTCTGGACGTTCCTTCTCATCGACGCTGAACAGAGCGTGATTGCGACTTTATCGTCGTGATCGCAGCCCTATCGACACGCCTGTCGTTTCTGACCGGCGCGCCAGGCCTTGCCGTGCCGGTTTTTCCGGCGGACGAGGCGCGGCCGTACCTGCTTGACGGTTTCCCGGCTGACCATAGGGGCAACAGCCATGAAACTTACGCTCAAGGAATTCTTCGCAGGTTTTCTGCGGACCCGCCACATCGCCCGGCACTTCCGTCGCCTGGCGCTGCTGGAATCGATCAACGACACCACGGTCAGCCGTGAAGTCCCGCCCACGCTAGCCAACACGTTGGTCGATGCCGCGCAGTGCGACAGCGGTGTATTGCTGTCGTCATTGGGCACGCACTCCGATGGCCTCACTGATTTCGAAGTCGATGCGCTGCGTGCGCAATACGGTCTCAACGAAGTCGAACATGAGCAGCCTCTGCCGTGGTGGACGCACCTGTGGCACTGCTACAAAAACCCGTTCAACCTGCTGCTGACGTTGTTGGCGGTGATCTCGTGGCTGACCGAAGACCTCAAAGCCGCCGTGGTGATTTTTTCCATGGTGGTGCTGTCGACGCTGCTGCGCTTCTGGCAGGAAAGCAAATCCAACCAGGCCGCCGACGCGCTGAAAGCCATGGTCAGCAACACCGCCACGGTGATGCGCCGTGATGCGCCGCGCAGCGAATTGCCGATCAAGCAACTGGTGCCGGGCGATCTGATCGTGCTCTCGGCCGGTGACATGATTCCTGCTGATTGCCGCGTGCTCAGCGCCAAGGATCTGTTCGTCAGCCAAGCGGCGATGACCGGTGAATCGATGCCGGTGGAAAAATTTCCGCGTCAGGCTGATCGCGACACGCGCAATCCGCTGGAGCTGGACAACATCCTGTTCATGGGCACCAACGTAGTGTCCGGCACCGCTGTGGCGGTCATTCTGACCACCGGCAACAGCACCTATTTCGGTGCTTTGGCCCAGCGTGTCGGCGCCACTGATCGCGCGGTCACTTCGTTCCAGCAAGGCGTCAACAAAGTCAGCTGGCTGTTGATCCGTTTCATGTTCGTCATGGCGCCGCTGGTGCTGTTCATCAACGGTTTCACCAAGGGCGACTGGACTGAAGCGCTGCTGTTCGCGCTGTCGATTGCCGTTGGCCTGACCCCGGAAATGCTGCCGATGATCGTCACCTCGACGTTGGCCAAAGGCGCGGTGTTTCTGTCGCGTAAAAAAGTCATCGTCAAACGTCTTGATGCGATTCAAAACTTCGGCGCCATGGACGTGCTGTGCACCGACAAGACCGGCACGTTGACTCAGGACAAGATCTTCCTCGCGCGTAATGTCGATGTCTGGGGCGAAGACTCCGATGACGTGCTGGAGATGGCCTACCTCAACAGCTACTACCAGACCGGTCTGAAAAACCTGCTCGACGTTGCCGTACTGGAGCACGTGGAAATCCACCGTGAACTGAAAGTCGGCACGGCGTTTCGCAAGGTCGATGAGATCCCGTTCGACTTCAATCGTCGGCGCATGTCGGTGGTGGTCGAAGGACGTGGCCAGCCACATCAACTGATCTGCAAAGGTGCGGTGGAAGAAGTGCTGGCGGTGTGCAGCCGCGTGCGTCATGGCGAGGTCGATGAAGCCTTGAGCGATGAATTGCTGACCAGGATTCGTCAGGTCACCGCAGCATTCAACGCTGAAGGCTTGCGTGTGGTGGCGGTGGCTGCCCGCTCGATGCCGGAAGGTCGCGACACTTATAGCTTGGCTGATGAAAATGAACTGACGCTGATCGGCTATGTGGCGTTCCTCGATCCGCCGAAGGAAAGCACCGCGCCAGCGCTCAAGGCTTTGGCTGAACACGGTGTGGCAGTGAAGGTGCTGACCGGTGATAACGAACTGGTCACCGCGAAGATTTGCCGCGAAGTGGGCCTTGCGCAACAAGGTCTGCTGCTGGGCAACGACGTCGAGCGCATGAGCGATGCTGAACTGGCCGTGGCCGTGGAAACCACCAATGTCTTCGCCAAGCTAACGCCGTCGCACAAGGAACGCATCGTGCGCATCCTCAAAGGCAACGGCCATGTAGTCGGCTTCATGGGCGACGGCATCAACGACGCGCCCGCGCTGCGTACCGCCGACATCGGCATTTCCGTGGACAGTGCGGTGGACATCGCCAAGGAAGCGGCCGATATCATCCTCCTGGAAAAGAGCCTGATGGTGCTGGAGGAGGGCGTGCTCGAAGGGCGGCGCACCTTCGCCAACATGCTCAAGTACATCAAGATGACCGCCAGTTCCAACTTCGGCAACGTGTTCTCGGTGCTGGTGGCCAGCGCGTTCATTCCGTTCCTGCCGATGCTGCCGATGCACCTGCTGGTGCAAAACCTGCTCTACGACATTTCGCAGATTGCGATTCCATTCGATAACGTCGATGAGGAAATGCTGAAAAAACCGCAACGCTGGCAGCCGGGCGATGTCGGGCGCTTCATGCTGTTCTTCGGCCCGATCAGTTCGATCTTTGACATCACCACGTTCGCCTTGATGTGGTACGTGTTTGACGCCAACACCCCGGATCACCAGACCCTGTTCCAGTCCGGCTGGTTCGTGGTCGGGTTGCTGACCCAGACGCTGATCGTACACATGATCCGCACGCCGAAGATTCCGTTCCTGCAAAGCCGCGCCGCCATGCCGCTGCTGGTGATGACCGGGATCATCATGGCGGTCGGCATCTTTCTGCCGATGGGGCCGCTGGCGCACTACTTCAAATTGCAGGCGCTGCCATCGCTGTACTTCGTGTTCCTGCCGGTGATTCTGCTGGCGTACATGGCGCTGACCCAGGCGGTGAAAGGCTTCTACATCCGCCGGTTCGGCTGGCAATAACCGCAGGATTGC
>NZ_CATKPW010000018.1:0-52695 GCF_949767675.1 Pseudomonas sp. IT-P395 | reverse complement strand
CGCGCAGTCGGAGCAAGGCGTCAACATCACCATGACCGCCGCGCGTGTGGGCACCGGTCTGGGTGGCGACGCGCAAGGTGACACGTTCTCGGATTTCGAAACCATTATTGGCTCGAACTACAACGACGTATTCACCGCCTCGCTGGGTACCACGACCTTCTACGGCGGTGCCGGCAACGACGTGTACATCATCAACGGCTCGGCCAGCCAGAATGTGGTGGAAATGGCTGGCGGCGGTGATGACGAAGTGCGCACCACACTGAACACCATCACCTTGGCCAGTGAAGTCGAGCGTCTGACTTTCACCGGTACCGGCAACTTCATTGCTCGTGGCAATGCCTCGGACAACATCATCACGGGTGGGGCTGGCAATGACACGTTGTTCGGTGGCGCAGGAGCAGACCAACTCATCGGTGGAGAGGGTTTTGATACGGTCAGTTATGGCGATGCCGACAAGGGCGTGACCCTCAATACCAAAACCGGGATACACACCGGAATTGCCGCCGGCGATGTTTACAGCAGTATCGAAGCGATCTTGGGTTCTGACTTCAGTGATGCGTTTGTCGGGGATGCGGGCATCAACCGATTCGACGGTGGTTTCGGTATGGATATGGTGAGCTTCGCCGACGAAGCTGGCGGTGTCACCCTGGATCTGGGCGCACCTGTTTTGACTGGCGCGGCCGCCGGCGATATCTATACGTCGATCGAAGTATTCCAGGGTACGACACAGGCCGACAGCTTTACGGGCAGTGCCGCTGCGGCGGAGAATTTTGTCGGTGGCGCTGGCGCCGATCTGCTGACGGGTGTTGGTCGAGGTGATGGCGCCTGGTACTTGACCAGCACTGGCAGCGTTCAGATCAATTTGCTGGAGGGCACTGCCGCAGGCGGCGACGCTCAAGGTGACGTGCTGATTAACATCGATAACCTGATGGGATCGGCATTCAATGACATGCTGACTGGCAACGCCTACTCGAACAAGCTTGAGGGCGGGGCGGGTAACGACCTCATCTATGGTGGTGAGGGGGATGACTTTATCTATGGCGGCACCGCCACTGATACCGGTGCATTCGGACCACTGACTATTAGCGGCGTCCAGGCCGATACGCTTTACGGTGGTAACGGCAATGACACCATGCGCAGTGCCGATGACGATGCCGGCAGCATTCTTTATGGTGAATCTGGCAACGACAACATCACCGTGTCGGCAGGAATTGCCTATGGTGGTGACGGTAACGATACCTTGACGGGTACCGGTTACGGCTATGAACTCCAGGGTGGTGCAGGTGTTGATACGTTGAACTTGCGCGGATCGGGTGATGCCTTGGGCGGAGAGAGCGGTGACGCCTATATTGTGTTCTCGAAAACCATGGTAGGCATCCAGGACACAGGCACATCCGGGATCGACACTGTCACCCTCAAGAACATTCAGAGTGTCAGTGATGTGCGGATTGTCCAGAACGACCTTGGCGCCTACATCTTCAATGCCGCCGATCTGCAAAGCGGCAACCTGGATTCCGGTGTGTTCCTGAAGGACTGGTACAAGGGCGGGAATACCATCGAAACGTTCTACACCAACAACGGTCAATCCTTCACCATTCCTGTCGTAGGGCAGGCAATGACCGAGTCATTCGCGGTCTGACAAAAGCCGTTGTACGAATAAAAACGGCGAAGCCTGCATTCAGGTTTCGCCGTTTTTTTTACTTCGATTTTTACTCCAGACAAAAGAAAACCCCCGACACACCAGAAGTCTGTCGGGGGTTTCTTTTGCCCGGAGAGTATCAGGCGTCTCGCAACGCCTGACTCAGCTCAGCTTATTGGCAAGCTTCGCAATCCGGCTCGTCGATCGCGCAAGCCTTTGGCACTGGAGCAGGACCGGCAGGTGCTGCCAGAACCGAATCGTCGCCATGGTTGCCGCCGCTGGAAACAGCGTTCAGCTTGCCGGTGTTGATGGTCGACTTCTCGGTGCTGGTCGCGGCCAGGGCACGGAGGTAGTAAGTGGTTTTCAGACCACGGTACCAGGCCATGCGGTAGGTCACGTCGAGCTTCTTGCCCGATGCGCCGGCGATGTACAGGTTCAGCGACTGGGCCTGGTCGATCCACTTCTGACGACGGCTGGCCGCGTCAACGATCCACTTGGTGTCCACTTCGAACGCGGTCGCGTAGAGCTCTTTGAGTTCTTGCGGGATGCGCTCGATCTGCTGAACCGAACCGTCGTAGTACTTCAGGTCGTTGATCATGACCGAGTCCCACAGACCGCGAGCCTTGAGGTCGCGAACCAGGTACGGGTTGATCACGGTGAATTCGCCCGACAGGTTCGATTTCACATACAGGTTCTGGTAGGTCGGTTCGATCGACTGCGATACGCCAGTGATGTTGGCGATGGTCGCGGTCGGTGCGATGGCCATGATGTTCGAGTTACGAATGCCTTTCTGTACACGGGCGCGAACCGGTGCCCAGTCGAGGGTTTCGTTCAGGTCGACATCGATGTACTTCTGGCCACGGGCTTCGATCAGGATCTGTTGCGAATCCAGCGGCAGGATGCCTTTGGACCACAGCGAACCCTGGAACGTCTCGTACGCACCGCGCTCGTCAGCCAGGTCGCAGGAAGCCTGGATCGCGTAGTAGCTGACCGCTTCCATCGACTTGTCGGCGAACTCGACGGCAGCGTCGGAACCGTAAGGAATGTGCTGCAGGTACAACGCGTCCTGGAAACCCATGATGCCCAGACCGACCGGACGGTGCTTGAAGTTGGAGTTCTTCGCTTGTGGCACCGAGTAGTAGTTGATGTCGATAACGTTATCGAGCATGCGTACAGCGGTGTTCACGGTGCGTTCCAGCTTGGCGGTGTCCAGCTTGCCGTTGACGATGTGGTTCGGCAGGTTGATCGAGCCCAGGTTGCAAACGGCGATCTCGTCCTTGTTGGTGTTCAAGGTGATCTCGGTGCACAGGTTCGAGCTGTGAACCACGCCGACGTGCTGCTGCGGGCTGCGCAGGTTGCACGGGTCTTTGAAAGTCAGCCATGGGTGGCCGGTTTCAAACAGCATGGAGAGCATTTTGCGCCACAGGTCTTTGGCCTGGATGGTCTTGAACAGTTTGACCTTGCCTGGGTATTCGGTCAGCGCTTCGTAGTACTCGTAGCGCTCTTCGAAGGCTTTACCGGTCAGGTCGTGCAGGTCCGGCACTTCGGATGGCGAGAACAGGGTCCACTTGCCGTCATCGAAGACACGCTTCATGAACAGGTCAGGGATCCAGTTGGCGGTGTTCATGTCGTGGGTACGACGACGATCATCACCGGTGTTCTTGCGCAGTTCGATGAACTCTTCGATGTCCATGTGCCAGGTTTCCAGGTAGGCACACACAGCGCCTTTGCGCTTGCCACCCTGGTTAACGGCAACGGCGGTGTCGTTCACCACTTTCAGGAACGGAACCACGCCTTGCGACTTGCCGTTGGTGCCCTTGATGTACGAACCCAGAGCACGCACCGGCGTCCAGTCGTTGCCCAGGCCGCCAGCGAATTTCGACAACATGGCGTTGTCGTGGATCGCGTGGTAGATGCCCGACAGGTCATCCGGCACGGTGGTCAGGTAGCAGCTCGACAGCTGTGGACGCAGGGTACCGGCGTTGAACAGGGTCGGGGTCGACGACATGTAGTCGAAGGACGACAGCAGGTTGTAGAACTCGATCGCACGGTCTTCTTTCTGCTTCTCTTCGATCGCCAGGCCCATGGCCACGCGCATGAAGAAGATCTGCGGCAGTTCGAAACGCACGCCATCCTTGTGGATGAAGTAACGGTCGTACAGGGTTTGCAGACCCAGGTAGGTGAATTGCTGATCACGCTCGTGGTTGATCGCCTTGCCCAGTTTTTCCAGGTCGAAGGAGGCCAGCACAGGGTTCAGCAGTTCGAACTCGATACCTTTGGCGATGTAGGCCGGCAGTGCCTTGGCGTACAGGTCGACCATTTCGTGGTGAGTGGCGCTTTCGGCCACACCGAGGAAGCCCAGGCCTTCGGCACGCAGGGTGTCCATCAGCAGGCGGGCGGTGACGAACGAGTAGTTCGGCTCACGCTCGACCAGGGTACGGGCGGTCATCACCAGCGCGGTGTTGACGTCGGTCAGGGCCACGCCGTCGTAGAGGTTTTTCAGGGTTTCGCGCTGGATCAGGTCGCCGTCGACTTCTTCCAGACCTTCGCAGGCTTCGGTGACGATGGTGTTCAGACGACCCATGTCCAGCGGCGCCAGGCTACCGTCGGCACGGGTGATGCGGATCGACGGGTGAGCGTTGACCGCTTCTTCGGCCGGTGCGTGGGCAGCGCGCTCTTTCGAACGACCGTCACGGTAGATCACGTAGTCGCGAGCGACTTTCTGCTCGCCGGCACGCATCAGGGCCAGTTCGACCTGGTCCTGGATTTCTTCGATGTGGATGGTGCCGCCCGATGGCATGCGACGCTTGAAGGTTGCAGTGACCTGTTCGGTCAGGCGCGCAACAGTGTCGTGGATTCGCGACGAAGCGGCAGCGGTGCCGCCTTCAACTGCGAGGAACGCTTTGGTGATAGCGACGGTGATCTTGTCATCGGTGTAAGGAACGACAGTGCCATTGCGCTTGATCACGCGCAGTTGACCAGGCGCGGTGGCTGCCAGATCCGAATTCGAATCGGCGGCCTGCGGCAAGGTGCCCTGCGGGTTCTCGCGAGTTGTGTCGGTTTGCATGGGTGTCTCCACGTTCTCTATGTTTGTTTGGGCACCATCACGGTGCCCACCGTTCCGTCCTGAAGCACTACAACCGGCACGCGCCGGGCATAACGACTTCGGGACAGTTCAGGAAGAGGGCCTTGTGAGCGCCGCTTCCATGCCGAAGTCTTCGGTTCACGCGATACGCGTATCACCGCATTCCTTTCGGGGAGCAGTTTCGCCACTGCAACACCCGTACCGTAAACACCGTGATCGGCGCAAAAACGGTAGCCATCCGCAGGCGCGGTTTGGGCTTTCGAAAATACGTTTGGTTCAACCAGACAATGGCAATAAAAAGCCTTGAATTCACTGCCGGGTTTGTGTTTGGTTTTTTAGCGTCAAACCCTACATGTAGGGTTTTTTTGCGCTCGGGCTACAAGATAATGCGTTTCAGGGGGGGATTGCAACGTACTACCTGTGGATAAGCCTGTGCGTAAATTGTGTAAGAAACTTCGAAAATGCGTGTAGGCCGCGAACCTGCTGAGCTAGACCGTCTGTCACTGTTTTTTCACCGGGAAAAACGCTTCAGCGGATTTTTAAGGGCGCGAACCCTATCACAAAAAACCGCCTTGTCCGAACGCATTTACCGACTTGTGTTCTGGCTGTACGCCGTTTATACAATCGGCTCATGCGCAGGCATTGTTATCCTCCAGAAACATGACAAAAGGACGGGAGGATCTGAAACTGTGGGAGCGAGCCTGCTCGCGAATGCGCTATGTCATCTGACTCAGATGTTGACTGATACGACGCCTTCGCGAGCAGGCTCGCTCCCACAGGGAATTGTGTTGAGTCAGACGTTCCTCTTTTATCAATAACAATAGAAAGTAGAGGTCACCGGTGGAGCAACAAGCCTTTCAGGTATTGATCGTCGAGGATGACCAGCGATTGGCCGAACTGACGCGCGACTACCTGCAAGCCAATGGACTGCGCGTGGACATCGAAGGTAACGGTGCGTTGGCGGCGGCGCGGATCATCAAGGAGCAGCCGGATCTGGTGATCCTCGACCTGATGCTGCCCGGCGAAGATGGCCTGAGCATTTGCCGCAAGGTGCGTAATCAGTATGACGGGCCGATTCTGATGCTCACTGCGCGCACCGACGATGCCGATCAGATCCAGGGGCTTGACCTCGGTGCCGACGATTACGTGTGCAAACCGGTGCGCCCACGGCTGTTGCTGGCGCGAATCCAGGCGTTGCTGCGCCGCAGCGACACACCCGAACCGGTCGCCGAGAAATGCCGTCGTCTGCAATTTGGTCCGTTGGTGGTCGACGACGCCTTGCGCGAGGCGTGGCTGAGCGACAATGGCATCGAACTGACCAGCGCCGAATTCGATCTGCTCTGGCTGCTGGTGTCCAACGCCGGGCGCATTCTGTCGCGCGAAGAAATTTTCACCGCACTGCGCGGCATCGGCTATGACGGTCAGGACCGTTCGATCGATGTGCGCATTTCGCGCATTCGCCCGAAAATCGGTGACGACCCCGACCATCCGCGTCTGATCAAGACCATCCGCAGCAAAGGTTATCTGTTCGTGCCTGAAGCCTGCGTAGATCTGCCGCTGTGAACTCGATCTTCCTGCGCATCTACGGCGGCATGTGCGCAGCGATCATTCTGGTGGCGGTGCTCGGCGTGCTGGCGCTCAACCTGCTTAATCAGGTGCGCAGCGAGCAATATCGCGAGCGGCTGGCCCACGGCACGTTCTCGCTGATGGCCGGCAATCTGCAACCGATGAACGAAACCGAGCGCCATCGCGCGTTGCTGGTGTGGGAGCGGTTGCTGGGGATTCCGCTGGCGCTGAAGAAGTTTGCCGAGACCGATCTCGATCTGTCCCAGCGCACCCGCGTACAGCGTGGTCAGGCGCTGGTCGAGCAGACCGGGCCGCACGCGGCGAAAGTCTATCGAATGGTCAGCGACAAAGAGCAACTGGTGCTGGTGGGGGAAGTGCAGCAGATCAGCGAACAACTGGCCCGCGCGACCATTTACCTGCTGGCCGATGAATTGGTGCGCGTGCCGGTCGCCGAACAGCCCAAGCGCCTCGCGCAGATAAAGGAAGAAAAGGGTTTCGGTTTCGATCTGCGCCTGGTCACGGTGAATGATGCCGACATGGACGAAGACCAGAGCCGCCGCGTGGCCGAAGGCGACACCGTCATGGCGCTGGGCAAGGGCGGCGATTCGATCCGCGTCTTTGCCGGCATGGTCGGCACGCCGTGGGTGCTGGAGATCGGCCCGCTGTATCAGATGAACCCGTATCCGCCGGAATGGCTGGTGCTGATTGCTGCACTCGGCCTGACCCTGATCGGCCTTATCGTTTATTTGTTGGTGCGTCAGCTCGAACGCCGTTTGCGTGGCCTCGAAGCCGCGGCCACGCGGATTGCCAAGGGCAGCCTGGAAACCCGTGTGCCAGCGCGCGGTGCTGACTCGGTCGGGCGCCTGGCGTCGGCGTTCAATGGCATGGCTGAGCACTTGCAACAGCTGCTGGCGATTCAGCGCGAACTGGTGCGCGCGGTGTCCCATGAATTGCGCACACCGGTGGCACGCCTGCGTTTCGGCCTGGAGATGATCGGTTCGGCAACCACGCCGCAAGCGCTGGAAAAGTACCGTGAAGGCATGGATCACGACATCGAAGACCTCGATAAGCTGGTCGATGAAATGCTCACCTATGCGCGGCTGGAACAGGGTTCGCCGGCGCTGACCTTCCAGCGCATCGATCTCGATGCACTGGTCAATCAGGTGATCGAGGAACTGGCGCCGTTACGCGCCGAGGTCACGGTGCAGCGTGGTTTGTGCCTGTCTGCTGCGGATAACGATGATGCCTGGGTCGAAGCCGAGCCACGCTATCTGCACCGGGCGCTGCAGAATCTGGTGAGCAACGCGATGCGCCACGCCCGTTCGAACGTGACGGTGAGTTATCAGGTCGGGCAATTGCGCTGTCGCGTCGACGTCGAGGACGACGGCCCGGGTGTGCCGGAGGTCGCGTGGGAGCGGATTTTTACCCCTTTTCTGCGTCTGGACGACAGCCGTACGCGGGCGTCGGGCGGGCATGGTCTGGGCTTGTCGATTGTGCGGCGGATCATTCACTGGCATGACGGCCGGGCGATCATTGGCAAGAGCAAGAGTCTGGGTGGGGCGTGTTTCAGCCTGAGTTGGCCGAGGAATCAGGAGCGCCGCTAGGTATTTGCGGTGATTGTGCTGGCCCCATCGCTGGCAAGCCAGCTCCCACAGTGACCGTGGTGAGCACGGATTTAAGGTCCACTCAGAAACCTGTGGGAGCTGGCTTGCCAGCGATGAGGCCCGGACAGGCGCTAAAGATTTCAGGCGTGGATACTGACCAGACTCAACAACTGCCCATCCTGCACCCCGAACTGCGCCTCCAGTTCGGTGCCGTTGCGCCACTCGGCAGACAAGTCCGTCAACAACCGCAACCGGACTTCACCGGCCTCAGTCCATTCCAGCACTTCAGCATGCTCGAAATAAAAGCGCTGCTGCACGATCGGATACAACGCCTTGAACAGACTTTCTTTCACGGAAAACGTCAGTGTCACCAGCAACGCCAACTGATCTCGCGAGGCGGCCGTCATGCGCTGCATTTCAGGTGGCGTCAGAATCTCCCCGGCCAGACGCTCGGCACGTTCGGTGCTCAGCAGATTTTCCAGATCCATTCCCAGCCCGCGCCAGTGTCGTTTGTTGGCAACAATTGCCGCCGCACGACCGGTGCTGTGGGTGATCGAGCCGCAGATATGTGCCGGCCATATCGGCGCGCGGTCTTCACCAATCGCTGGGACAACGCTGCTGCCTTCCAATTGCCGCAACGCCGCGCGGGCGCAAATACGCCCGGCGAGGAATTCCGCCTGCCGCTTGGCCACCGAACGCTGAATGCTCGGCGGTGCTACCACGGCACTGCGCTGAAAGTCATCGCCGAGCAGTCGGGCCGGATCGAAGTGGGTGCTGAGCAGCACGGTGTCGGCCAATACCGTCGGCAACGGCCAGTGGCTGTCGAGTGCGGTGCAGCAGGCGGGGAGGGCGGGGGTGAGATTCATGGCGGGCATTTTGCCGGTTAGTCGCGGCAAGGTCGAGATCGGTGGTGCGGCTTTCGCGAGCAGGCTCGCTCCCACACTGGATCTATGCCGCCCAGAAGATCCTCTGTGGCAGCGAGCCTGCTCGCGAAGGCCGCGCCTCGGTGTTCCTGTTCAGCTAAAGATTTTCTGCAAGAACGCTTTCATGTCCGCCCAGGATTTTTCATCCGCTGCCTTGTTGTACCCGATGTCCGGGCCACCGTGCTCGCCATGGCTGAGGCGATCGGCATCCGGATTGGTGAAGCCATGCTTGGCACCGTCAAGGCTGACAAATTTATAGTCAGCACCGGCCTTGTCCATTTCCGCTTTGAACGCCGTGACATTGTCGGCAGTGACCATGCTGTCCAGCGCACCGTGCTCGACCAGAATCTTCGCTTTCACACTGCCGGGCGTCGCCGGGGTTTTGGTCGCCAGCGCGCCGTGGAAACTCACCACGCCCGCCAACGGTTCACCTTGCCGCGCGGCGTTGAGCACCACGCCACCGCCGAAGCAGTAACCGATAGCGGCGATTTTGTTGGCGTCGGTCTGCGGCTGCTGCTTCAGCAAATTCAGCCCGGCCTCAAAGCGCTTGCTGGAAGCCGCCGCATCCTGAGTCGCTGCCTGCATGAACGCCATCGCGTCTTTTGGATGTTCGGTGTTCTTGCCTTCGCCGTACATATCGATCGCCAACGCGCTGTAGCCGAGTGCGGCGAGATCGCGTGCGCGGCGTTTGGCGTAATCGTTCAGGCCCCACCATTCGTGCACCACGACGACACCCGGACGTTTGCCTTTGATGGCGTCGTCATAGGCGTAGTAGCCGATCAGCTTTGTGCCATCGGCGCTTTGATAGGGGATTTCCTCGGTCTTGATCGCTGCCTGAGTGAGGCTGCTGACGGCCAGCAAAATGAGGGCAAGGAACAGGCGCATGGTCGGATCTCCTGACAATAAACGGTCAAATCAGCCTAGTTCATTTGGTTCAGGTCGGGTTCAGAGACGGTTCAGGGGCGGTACAGGGGAAGGTCAGTAACCTTGCGCCATACCCAAACAGCACTGTGAAAGAGGAAATACCCATGACTTTTAACAAACTGTTGCTGGCATTGACCGTAATGAGCGCCAGTATCGCGGCCCAGGCCGACACCACTTCGAACTTCGCCGGCCTGTCCTTCGGCCAGACCAGTGACAAGATCAACAAATCCAACTCGCTGAACAACAACCTCGACCACCCGAACGCCACTGGCGCCATCGACGGCAACAACACCTACGGCGTACGTCTCGGTCAGCAAAACAGCCAGGGTCGCTACTACGCCACCTACGACAACGTGTCCGGTTCGCACAATGGCATTAAACTGCGTCAGGAAAACCTGCTGGGCAGTTACGATCTGTTCTATCCGGTGGGTGGCAGCACCAAGCTGTTCGGTGGCGCGACGGCGGGTTTGACCAAGCTGACTCAGGACTCGCCGAGCTACAGCCGCGACAGTGACATCGGTTATGCGGTTGGCGGCCAGTTCGGTGTGTTGCAGCAAGTCTCGCAGAACACCTCGGTCGAACTTGGTTACCGTTACCTGCGCAGCAACGCCAGCACTGAAATGAAGGAGAGCGGCGGCAGCAAGCAAGGCTCGCTGGATTTGACCAGCAGCGCCCAGACTTACCTGTCGGCCAACTACAATTTCTAAGGAGTTGCCAGCAGGTTCAATGTGGGAGCGAGCCTGCTCGCGAAAGCGCCGGTTCAGTCGATCAGAGGTCGACTGAGCCATCGCCTTCGCGAGCAGGCTCGCTCCCACAGGTGTGTGACTGGAGATTCTGATTTGCCCGGGAGAGTGTTATGAAACTGTTGGTCGTCGAAGATGAAGCGCTCTTGCGCCATCACCTGCAAACCCGCCTGACGGAAAGTGGCCACGTGGTCGAGTCCGTGGCCAATGCCGAGGAGGCGCTGTACCAGACCGGACAGTTCAACTTTGACTTGGCGGTGATCGATCTCGGCTTGCCGGGCATGGGCGGTCTCGACCTGATTCGCCAGTTGCGCGCGGGCGGCAAGACCTTCCCGATCCTCATCCTCACCGCGCGCGGCAACTGGCAGGACAAGGTCGAAGGCCTCGCCGCCGGTGCCGACGATTACGTGGTCAAGCCCTTCCAGTTCGAAGAACTCGACGCGCGTCTGAATGCCTTGCTGCGCCGTTCCAGCGGGTTCACTCAGTCGACCATCGTTGCCGGCCCGCTGCTGCTCGACCTCAATCGCAAACAGGCGAGCCTCGACGAACAACCGCTGGCGCTGACCGCCTACGAGTACCGCATCCTCGAATACCTCATGCGTCATCACCAGCAAGTGGTGCCCAAGGATCGCTTGATGGAGCAGCTCTATCCGGATGACGACGAGCGCGATCCGAATGTCATCGAAGTGCTGGTCGGCCGTCTGCGGCGCAAACTCGAAGGGCCGGCCGGGTTCAAACCAATCGATACCGTGCGCGGCCTCGGCTACCTGTTCAATGAGCGCTGCACTTGATTCGTTCTCTTCGCGTTCGCTTGATGCTCGCCGCCACGACGTTGGCGGTGTTGTTCATGCTCGCTTTGCTGCCGGCGATGCAAGGCGCGTTCAGCCTGGCGCTGCAAGACTCGATCGAGCAGCGGCTGGCCTCGGACGTCACTACGCTGATTTCTGCCGCGCGCATTGAAAACGGTCGGTTGGTGATGCCGACGCAACTGCCGGATGAGCGTTTCAACCTCACCGATTTCCGTTTGCTCGGCTATATCTACGATCGCGAGGGGCATCTGGTCTGGCGCTCGAAGGCGACTCAGGAAGAGCAGATCAACTACAAACCGCGCTACGACGGACTCGGTAATGAGTTCGCGCGGATCCGCGAAAGCAATGGCCAGGAATTCTTCGTCTATGACGTCGAAGTCAAACTGCTCGGCGGCAAAAGCGCGGCGTTCAGCATCGTCGCCCTGCAACCGGTGCGCGAGTACGAAACCACCCTCGAAGGCCTGCGCGAAAATCTCTATCTAGGCTTCGGCGCGGCATTACTGGTATTGCTGGCGCTGTTGTGGATCGGCCTGACCTGGGGCCTCAAAGCGCTGCGCCGGCTCAGTCAGGAGCTCGACGAAATCGAAGGCGGCACCCGTGAAAGCCTCACCGAACAACATCCACGTGAACTGCTGCGCCTGACCGGCTCGCTCAACCGTTTGCTGCACAGCGAGCGCCAGCAGCGCAGTCGTTATCGCGATTCCCTCGATGATCTGGCGCACAGCCTGAAAACGCCGTTGGCGGTGTTGCAAGGGGTTAGCGAGGACATGGCCCAGCGTCCCGAAGAACGCGATCAAGCGTGGGTGCTGCAGAGTCAGATCGAACGCATGAGCCAGCAGATCAGCTATCAACTGCAACGGGCCAGTTTGCGCAAAAGCGGACTGGTGCGACATCAGGTGCGCTTGCAACCGGTGCTGAAAAGCCTGTGCGACACCCTCGACAAGGTGTACCGCGACAAGCATGTGCGCGTGGCCTTTGATCTGCCTGAGCACTGCTATGTGCCGATTGAGCAGGGTGCCTTGCTGGAGATGATGGGCAACTTGCTGGAAAACGCTTATCGCCTGTGTCTGGGCGAAGTGCGTATCAGCGTGCGTGAGACTCTGGCCGGGATTGAACTGTGCGTCGAAGATGACGGCCCCGGTGTGCCGCCGGATCAGCGTGCGCGGATCCTCGAGCGTGGTGAACGCCTGGATGCCCAGCATCCGGGGCAAGGGATCGGGTTGGCGGTGGTCAAGGATATTATCGAAAGCTACAACGCCAAACTCGCGCTGGGGGATTCGCCGATGGGTGGGGCGGCGTTCAGGATTCATTTTCCGGCGGTGTGATTGGGAGTTGCCCTCTCCCAGAAGGAGAGGGGACTGACCGAAGTGTCTTTGGAAAATTATCGACCTGAGCGATTTGCAGCGAATATGGATTCAATAGAGAGCTTGCAGGTCGGCGTATTTACCGAGCATCCCCCAATCAGTCCCCTCTCCCCCCGGGCGGTCCGACGTTTCGGGAGGGTTAGGGTGAGGGGCTTTTGATTTGGCGTCTCACTGCTCCTGCGCCCGATACGCCCCCGGCGTCAACCCCGTCCACTTCTTGAACGCCCGATGAAACGCCGACGGTTCGGAAAACCCCAACTGCTCGGCAATCTGTTGCAACGACAGATCCGCCCGCCCCAAATGATAAATGGCGATATCCCGCCGCAACTGATCCTTCAACTCCTGAAAACTCGTGCCTTCCTCACGCAAGTGCCGGCGCAAGGTCTGCGGGCTGATGTGCAAGTGCGCCGCCACCGCGTCCAGATCCGGCCAATTTGCAGTGTCACGGCTGAGCAAGCGGCGCAAACGGCTACTCAGACTGTCGCCGTCGTCCGGGCGCGAGAGCAGGTCGGCGGGGGAGCGTTCGAGGAAGTGTTTGAGCGTGCGTTCGTCCTGCAACAGCGGCATAGACAGATAGCGGCTGTGGAATAAAAGGCTGCTTTGCTCGGTGCCGAAGGTTAGCGGGCAGGGGAACAACAGGTCATATTCGGCCCCATGCTCGGGGCGCGGATAACTGAAGCTCGCCTGTTCGAGGCGAATCCGCTGGCCGATCAGCCAACTGCCGAGGCGATGCCAGATCACCAGCAGGCTCTCGGTGAGAAAGTGATCGGGATCCCACAATTGTGAATCGTCGAGGCTCAGGCGTACCCATTCGTCTTCGCGCGTCAGGCTCAGGCGCGGGGCTTCGGGGAATAGGCTATAAAACAATAAGCCGCGTTGCAGGGCTTTTTCCAGATTGCGGCAGTGAATCGAGGCGTGGCACATCATGGCGAAACTGCCGGGTTTGCTTGGTGCGTTGCCGAAACCCAGGTATTCGTCGTCCAGCGCCAGCCACAGGCCCTGAATCAAGCGGGTGAATTGTTCCGGAGCAATGCGCGCGCGAGGTTCGTCGAGCAATTCCGGGCTGATGCCCAGTTGCAGCAGCAGGCCCGAGTAATCGAAACCCACGCGGCGTGCGCCACCGAGGGCGGCACGGGCAAAATGACTGGCGATGGTGCGTTCGCGCATAAGCGGCAGATCCTTCTTCAGGCGCCGGATGGTAGCGGCGGGCTGGACGCATCGACAAGGCGGATTTCCGCCAAATTGTAGGACGAGAAGCGGTGAGTTGGCGGAAATCCGCCACGCCTGAGTCACAGGATGGTGACATCCGTAGACCCGTTACCCCTGATATCAAAAGGCTTGCTGGCAATCGCACCAAAGTGGCACGAGGTTTGCGATACAAGCCACAGAAGCGTGCGTTTGGCCCAGATGGAAAATGCTGCTCCAACAACAAATCCCTCCAGTGCAGGAGGGTTCGCAATTAAGGTTTCGCGGTCAACAGATGGATGTTGCCACGCGGGACGCTTGAGGAAACCTGCAATGACGACTCGTCAGCCACTGTACAAATCCCTGTATTTCCAGGTGATCGTTGCCATCGCCATCGGCATCCTGCTTGGTCACTTCTACCCTCAGACCGGTGTGGCCCTCAAGCCGCTGGGTGACGGGTTCATCAAACTGATCAAAATGGTCATCGCCCCGATCATCTTCTGTACCGTTGTCAGCGGCATCGCCGGCATGCAGAACATGAAATCCGTGGGCAAGACCGGCGGCTACGCGCTGCTGTACTTCGAAATCGTTTCCACCATTGCCCTGCTGATCGGTCTGATCGTGGTCAACGTTGTGCAACCGGGCGCCGGCATGCACATCGACGTCACCACCCTGGACGCCTCGAAAATCGCCACTTATGTGACGGCCAGTAAAGACCAGAGCATTGTCGGTTTCCTCCTCAATGTAATCCCGAACACCATCGTCGGCGCGTTCGCCACCGGTGACATCCTGCAAGTGCTGATGTTCTCGGTGATCTTCGGCTACGCCCTGCATCGCTTGGGTTCGTACGGTCGTCCGCTGCTGGACATGATCGATCGCTTCGCCCACGTGATGTTCAACATCATCAACATGATCATGAAACTGGCGCCGCTGGGTGCTTTCGGCGCGATGGCCTTCACCATCGGTGCTTACGGCGTCGGCTCGCTGGTGCAACTGGGCCAGTTGATGATCTGCTTCTACATCACCTGCATCCTGTTCGTGGTGGTGGTGCTGGGTGCGATCTGCCGTGCTCACGGTTTCAGCGTGTTTAAACTGGTGCGTTACATCCGTGAAGAGCTGTTGATCGTACTGGGCACGTCTTCGTCGGAATCGGCACTGCCACGCATGCTGATCAAGATGGAGCGTCTGGGCGCGAAGAAATCCGTAGTAGGTCTGGTGATCCCGACCGGTTACTCGTTCAACCTCGACGGTACTTCGATCTACCTGACCATGGCGGCCGTGTTCATCGCTCAGGCGACTGATACCCACATGGACATCACCCACCAGATCACTCTGCTGCTGGTATTGCTGCTGTCCTCCAAAGGCGCAGCCGGTGTGACCGGCTCGGGCTTCATCGTACTGGCCGCGACCCTGTCGGCGGTAGGTCACCTGCCGGTGGCCGGTCTGGCGCTGATCCTCGGTATCGACCGCTTCATGTCCGAAGCCCGCGCACTGACCAACCTGGTCGGTAACGCAGTAGCCACCATCGTGGTTGCCAAGTGGGTCAAGGAGCTGGATACCGATCAGCTGCAAACCGAACTGGCCTCGGGCGGTCGCGGTATCTCCGACGAGCGTGAAGAAGATGACCTGGGTGTGGCTGAAGGCCCAACCCCGAGCAATGTGAAGTAAGCACTGCTTGAATTGAAGAAACCCGCTTCGGCGGGTTTTTTCTTGCCTGCGATTTGAGCGTAACGGTCATACCCGCTGACATTTCCGGTGATTGCCGTACACGGCATCGCTGCCTAGGCTGAGTGCATCGCCCAAGGAGTTCGCCCATGTCCGCACCGCTGGCCTCACTGAAAATCCTCGATTTCTCGACGCTGCTGCCGGGGCCGTTCGCCTCGTTGTTGCTGGCGGACATGGGCGCTGAAGTGCTGCGCATCGAATCACCAACGCGCATGGACCTGCTGCGGGTATTGCCACCGCATGATGGCGGAGTATCAGCGAGCCACGCTTACCTGAACCGCAACAAGCGCAGCCTGGCGCTGGATCTGAAACAGCCTGAAGCCGTGGAAGTGATCAAGCAGTTGCTGGCCGATTACGACATCGTCCTCGAGCAGTTTCGCCCGGGTGTGATGGAGCGCCTGGGCCTGGGCTATGAAGCGCTGAAGGCGATCAACCCGAAGCTTATTTACGTGTCGATTACCGGTTACGGCCAGACCGGGCCATACAAGGACCGCGCCGGGCATGACATCAACTATCTCGCGCTGGCCGGACTTTCCAGTTACACCGGCCGCGCCGACAGCGGGCCGTTGCCGTTGGGCATGCAGGTGGCGGATGTCGCCGGTGGTTCGCTGCACGGGGTGATCGGGTTGTTGGCCGCTGTGATTGCGCGTCAGCAGAGCGGGCAGGGCACGCATCTGGATGTGAGCATGACCGATTGCGCGTTCAGCCTGAATGCCATGGCCGGTGCCGGCTATCTGGCTTGCGGCGAAGAACCTGCGTGGGAAGACCAGATGCTCAACGGCGGCAGCTTTTACGATTATTACCGTTCCCGCGATGGCCGCTGGATGTCGGTGGGCAGTCTGGAACCGGGGTTCATGCAGCAACTGTGTACGGCGTTGGGGCGGCCGGAGTTGGCGGCGCAGGGCTTGTCCTCAAAGCCCGAGCAGCAGCGGGCATTGAAGTACGCGCTGACGGTCGAGTTCGAAAAACACGACTTTGCTGAGTTGTGCGAGCTGTTTGCCGGGATCGATGCGTGTGTCGAGCCGGTATTGAGTCTGGGTGAGGCGGTGCGCCATCCGCAGTTGCAGGCGCGGGAACTGGTGACGCAGGTGCCGCGCGGGGATGGTTCGACGCAGGCGCAGATGGCCTGTCCGTTGAAGTTTTCCCAAGCGTTGCCGGCGCCGCGGCATGTTGGCGCGGTGTTGGGGCAGCATACGGATCAGGTGTTGGCGGAGTTGGGGTTGAGTCCTTCGAAAATTGAAGAGCTGCGCCGGGCCAAAGTCATTCTTTAGTGCCTGTTCTGGCCTCATCGCTGGCAAGCCAGCTCCCACAGTTTTCGAGGTGTCCACAGATTCTGTGTAAGACACCTGAACCTGTGGGAGCTGGCTTGCCAGCGATGGGGCCAGTCAGGGCGACACAAACTGACTATTCGACGCGCATCTCACCACTGAACACCAACGTGTTGCGGCATCGGCGACACAGGTAACGCCGCCCCTGCCGCACCAGGCTATGGCGCTGCGCCGAAAACGGGAAATCACTGTCGGCGCACGGGCATTTATAGATATAGCGGGTCACGCTGCGGCGCTTGATTGCATAGGTGTGGCAGCGATCCGGCGGCAGTTCGTAAACGCCGCGCATGATCAGTTGCCATTCCTCGCCGTGGGGCTGAATGCGCTCGCCAAACAACTGATGGGCGATCAGGTGCGCAACCTCGTGGGCCACGGTCTGCTTGAGGAAGTGCTCGGTGTTTTCCCGGTATAACTGCGGGTTGAAGCGCAGCAGATTCTCGTGCAGATGCGCGACACCGGCCTTTTGCCCGCGCAGCTTGAGGCTGACGACAGGGCGTGGGAAGGAACGTTTGAAAAAGGATTCTGCGAGTTGGTAACAGTCTTCGACGCGGGTATTGAGTTGCTCGGGCATGCTTGATGGATCTCCAGAGACGTCGAGTATGCCGTAACGCCCCGGACTTGCGAATCGCCGAACTGCCGAATGGTCATTCGGCAAACGACAAGGCCGCCTTGCGGCGGCCTCTGATTGGTTTGGCGAGTCAGTTCGTATAGACGGGACCAACGCCCAGCCCCCAGACGATCACGGTGAACGCCATGATGGCTACCAGCACCACCAGACCCACCGCCAGCACCGAGCTGGAAAACAGGAAGCCTTCATCCGACGGAATATTCATGAACGTCGGCAGCCCCACGTACAACAGATACACCGTGTAGCAGATGGCCGCCGTGCCGACGATCATCCCCAGCCACATGTGCGGATACAATGCCGCCAGCCCGCCGACAAACAACGGTGTCGCGGTGTAGGTGGCGAAGGCCACACAACGGGCCAGACTTGGATTGGCGTCGTAGGTGCGAGCCATCCAGTGCACAAAGGCGCCCATGACCGCGACCCCGCCGAGCATGGCCAGGTACGACATGACGGTCATCCAGATCGCGCTTTCGACGGTGAGCATGACCGGCGCGCGATTGCCGATTACCCAGCCGACCTGTGTGGTGCCGATAAAGGCCGAGACAGCGGGGATAGCCGCCAGAATCAGCGTGTGTGTCAGGTACATGTGGCTGATGCTTTCCTCTTGGTCGCCACGGATTTCCTTCCATTCCTGATCGGGGTGGGTAAAAAGTCCCACTACGTGATGGATCATGCCAGTCACTCCTCTTGTTATTGCCATCGCCCCCCAGCGGAGCGCCTACGGGCCAAGGTGGCCGAGCAAATACAGGTCTTCAGATTGTGTGCGACCTATGTCGCAGTATAGAAAGGTCTTACCCGCACAGGTATTAGGGGCTTAGAGCAAATCGCGCTGTAAACAGGGCGGGTAATCGCCTTGGGGTCTGTTAACGCGTCGTCGGCTGGCCGCGACAACCTGTGCCCACAACCCCGGGGTTTTTGCGTAAAATGCCGGCCTTTCGTCACACCTCACGGATTTCGCGTCATGGGCACTCTTACGGTCAACCAGAACAAACTGCAAAAGCGCCTGCGCCGCCTGGCCGGCGAAGCGGTCGCCGATTTCAACATGATTGAAGATGGCGACAAGGTCATGGTCTGCCTGTCCGGGGGCAAAGACAGCTACACCATGCTCGACGTGCTGCTGCACCTGCAGAAGGTTGCCCCGATCAAGTTCGAGATCGTCGCGGTGAACATGGACCAGAAACAGCCGGGCTTCCCCGAGCATGTGCTGCCGGCCTATTTGAAAGAGCTGGGCGTTGAGTACCACATCGTCGAGAAAGACACCTACTCGGTGGTCAAGGAGCTGATCCCGGAGGGCAAGACCACCTGCTCGCTGTGCTCGCGTCTTCGTCGCGGCACGCTGTACACCTTCGCCGACGAAATCGGCGCGACCAAGATGGCCCTCGGTCACCACCGTGACGACATCGTCGAGACGTTTTTCCTCAACATGTTCTTCAACGGCAGCCTCAAGGCGATGCCGCCGAAGCTGCGCGCCGATGACGGTCGCAACGTGGTGATCCGTCCACTGGCGTACTGCAACGAGAAAGACATTCAGGCGTATTCGGACCTCAAGGAATTCCCGATCATCCCGTGCAACCTCTGCGGTTCGCAGGAAAACCTGCAGCGTCAGGTGGTCAAGGAAATGCTGCAGGACTGGGAACGCAAGACCCCGGGCCGAACCGAAAGCATCTTCCGCAGTCTGCAGAACGTGATCCCGTCGCAACTGGCCGACCGCAACCTGTTCGACTTCACCAGCCTGAAGATCGACGAGACCGCCGCTTCGCGCTTCGTCAACGTCGTCAACTTGTAAACACATTTCAAATGTGGGAGCGAGCCTGCTCGCGAAAGCGGTGCGTCATTCAACTGATTTGTTGACTGATCCTCCCACTTCGCGAGCAGGCTCGCTCCCACATTGGTTTCTTCGCTTCATTCAATAGGAGAGGGCATGCGCGATTACAAGTGGCTGCACGAATACTGTCTGAACCGCTTCGGTTCGGCGGCTGAACTGGAAGCCCATCTGCCCGTTCCCAAGACCCCGGCGCAACTGCGCAAGATCAGCGACGACCGCTACCTCTCGACCATGGCCCTGCGTGTGTTCCGCGCCGGCCTCAAGCACAGTCTGGTCGACGCCAAGTGGCCAGCCTTCGAAGAAGTGTTCTTCAAGTTCGACCCGGAAAAAGTCGTGCTGATGAGCGCCGAACACCTTGAGCGTTTAATGCAGGATGCGCGGATCATCCGTCACCTGGGCAAGCTCAAGAGCGTGCCGCGCAATGCGCAGTTCATTCTTGATGTAGAGAAAGACAAGGGCAGTTTCGGTGCGTTGATCGCCGACTGGCCGGTGACCGATATCGTCGGTCTGTGGACCTACCTGAAAAAGCACGGCCATCAACTGGGTGGGCTGTCGGCGCCACGGTTTTTGCGCATGGTCGGCAAGGACACGTTTGTACCGAGCTACGACGTGGTCGCCGCGCTGAACGCACAGAAGATCGTCGACAAGGTGCCGACCAGTCTGCGCGATCTGGCGATTGTGCAGGATGCGTTCAATCAATGGCACGAGCAGAGCGGCGGGCGGGCGATGAGCCAGATTTCGATGATGCTCGCGTACACAGTGAATCATTGATACCGAGTTGCCCCAATCGCTGGCAAGCCAGCTCCCACAGTTTTTTGTATTGATCACAATATTGTGTTTCAACACAGACCCTGTGGGAGCTGGCTTGCCAGCGATGGCGATCTGTCAGGCGACGGAGATCTCGCCCTCGCCAGCCAGCTTGCGATTCAACTGATACCGCCACCGCACATACAGCAGTGCCGAGCAGAACAGCGCCAGACTCGCGACCATCTCCAGCACACCAAACAACTGCCGGTTCGGGTCATACGCCGCCAGTGCGCCCTTGATGAAATACAGATTCACCACAAAACACATCCATGAATGCCCGCGGGCGCTGCCCATGATCATTGCCGGGGCGAGCACGATCCATGGGATCAACTCGACCAGCAGAATCACCCACGGCCGCGCGCCGTGCAGATCGGCGAACAGCAGATAGTAGGCCGCCAGCAGGCCGGCGAGGGCGAAGAAGCTCAGCAGGCTAATCACCCGCATCGCCTTCACTCGTGGCTCCAGCCACTCGACACTCGGCAGAATCTTCGGCTTCTTCGCCATATCAGCCCACCAGTTTCTGAGCGGTTTTCGCCAGCCGCAGACCCAGCGCGCGACACAACGTCACTTCATGCTGATCGAGAGCACTTTTGCCGTCAGCCCCAGCGTGATGACTGGCACCGTAAGGCGTACCGCCGCCCTGGGTTTCGAGCAACGCCGATTCGCTGTACGGCAGGCCGGTGATGAGCATGCCGTGGTGCAGCAGTGGCAGCATCATCGACAGCAAGGTGGTTTCCTGACCGCCGTGCAAACTGGCGGTAGACGTGAACACGCCAGCCGGTTTGCCGACGAGGGCGCCGGTCAGCCAGAGGTTGCTGGTGCCATCGAGGAAGTATTTCAGCGGCGCGGCCATGTTGCCAAAGCGTGTCGGGCTGCCGAGGGCCAAACCCGCGCAGTTCTTCAGGTCATCGAGCGTGGCATACAACGCGCCTTCGTCCGGGATGTCCGGCGACACCGCTTCGCACTCGGTGGAAATGGCTGGCACCGTACGCAGGCGTGCTTCGAGGCCGGCCTGCTCGACACCGCGGGCAATCTGCCGGGCCATCTCATTGGTCGAGCCGTTGCGGCTGTAATACAGCACCAGAATGTACGGCGCGCTCACGGCAACAACTCCAGCACATTTTCCGGCGGACGACCGATCACGGCTTTGTCGCCGACTTCGAGAATCGGCCGCTCCATCAGTTTCGGGTGCTGAGCGATGGCGTCGATCAATTGCGCTTCGCTGAGGCTTTCGTCAGCCAGCTGAAGCATTTTGTATTCATCTTCCCCGGTGCGCAGCAACTGACGCGCGCTGATCCCGAGCTTGCCGAGCAGGGCCTTGATTTGCGCGGCATTCAGCGGGGTTTCGAGGTAACGCACGACGTTCGGGGTCAGGCCGCGGGCTTCAAGAAGCTCCAGCGCGCCGCGGGATTTCGAGCAGCGCGGATTGTGATAAAGCGTCAGATCGGTCATGGCGGGTCGCTTCTGGCGTAAAGTGGCGGCTATTCTAACTGTGCAGCGCGCAATCCAGAACCTTCGGAGGCAATGGGTCGCAGGCGCCTTCAAATTTTCACAAGGAACACGACATGACACGGCGATTGGCAGCGGCATTGACGATAATCGGGGCGTTGATGCTGGGGGGCTGCGGCAATGATTACGGTATCGACCAGAACGGCCAGAAGGTTGCGTCGGAGCGTCTGGACAAACAATGGGTAGTGCTGAACTACTGGGCCGAATGGTGTGGTCCGTGCCGGACCGAGATCCCGGAACTCAATCATTTGGCGGATGAGCTGAAGAGCAAGAACGTTGGCGTGTTCGGGGTAAACTTCGACAATGTGCAGGGCGTGGAGCTGAAAGACGCCAGCGAAAAGCTGGGCATCAAGTTCACCGTGCTGGCGCAGGATCCGGCGGAACTGTTCGAGTTGCCGCGCAGTGAAGCGCTGCCGGTGACGTACATCATCGACAACAAGGGTAAGGTGCGGGAACAGTTGATGGGCGAGCAGACGGCGGCGGGGGTGATGGCCAAGCTTGAGGCGTTGCAGGCGACCAAGTGAGTTGCCGCTAAAGAGTAACCCTCACCCCAGCCCTCTCCCAGAGGGAGAGGGGGCCGACCGAGGTGTCTGGCGAGGTACATCGACCTGAGAGATCGAGTCGATTGTAAATTCGCCAAAGCAAGACCCAGTCGATTATGGGTTCAGTTGCACTCGTTCAAGTCGGCGTACCTCTCCAATATCCCCCAATCAGTCCCCTCTCCCTCTGGGAGAGGGCTAGGTGAGGGCATCGGCGGTCTAGCCAATCAACCCTCTTCCAGCCACCAACGCAACGGCTTGCCTTCCGCCGGCCAGAAGCGCATCTGCTCGATCGGCGAGATGTCCCAGCGCTCGACATGCTCCAGCGCCTGCAGGAAGCGTTGTTCCTGCTCCATCAGCGCTGGTGCACAAAGCTTGCGGGTCTTGCCGATCTTGCCGAAAGTCAGCTTGTCACCGTCCAGCGTGTACGGCGCGAACCAATGGTTGCAGCCACCGTTGCCGTAGGCGCGGCCATCATCGCCAAGGGTCACGGTCAGATGGCTGTAATCCATCAACGGCCGCTCACCGATCCACTCCAGAATGTAGCTGCGGTTCTGTTGCAGTTGCACAGGTTCTGCGGCACAGCCCACCAGGCCGGCACCGACCAGCGCGGTCAGGGCAAGGCGTTTGATCATGCCGACACCTGGCATTTCGGGCACAAATGCTTGTCGCCAACGGCTTTCCAGCCCAGCTCGGCGATGCGCGCGGTGGCTGCCGGTTTTTCTGCGGTTTTACCGAGTTTGGCGTCCACGGCGAATTCGAAGCTCAGCTCTTTGGCGCAGCTGTCGCAGTTGACCTGCCAGGTGTGGATCGCCAGTTCACCGAACACCGGGCCCGTGGTCATCGCGGTCCATTGGCCCGGCGGATTGATCAGGTGGCGGACGGTTTCAACGGTCAGGCGCATGGACAAGTCCTTGCTGCCTTTGAGGGTGACCAACAGCGCGTCACCGATGCGAATCGAGCCACCATTGCCGGTGACCTGATAGCGGCCCGGAACGAGGGCGCGGCATTCGGTGAGAGTGTGTTGCGGGTTCATCAGGGTGTAGCGGAAATCGTGTTCGACCATGGGTCCTCCAAATATGCGCGACATGCTAGCACGGGCTTGATTGCAGAATGATGCGCGCGTGCGACCTTCGATCCGGTTCAAATGCCGCGACACTCATGGCAAACTGCCGGCCTCGAATCTGAAGGAACGGAACATGGCGCTGATCGAATGTTATGAATGCAAGAAGAGCATCAGCTCCGAAGCCAACGCGTGCATTCATTGCGGGGCTCCAATGGCGGAGCAAGCAGTACACGCGCAAACCGTAGCCGCGCCTGTTCAGGCTGCGACAATCTCGTTCGGTAGTCTGCCGCGTAACAAGGCTGTGCCCGAAGTCAGTGCTCCAGCGCCTGAGCCGCAACCTTTGCCGAAAGTGATGCCGGCCGCAGCGCGGCGTCGGCGCCAGCAGCCCACCGAGCAACCGGCCACTGAGCAGACCAATGCCGACGGCAGTCGCCCGGTGGAAGGCTGGCTGAAGATCATGATCTTCCTGCTGCCGATGTTTTTCGTCTGGTTCCTGCTGCGCTACGGCCACTCGATGAAACAGCGCTTTTTTGGCTTCGGCTGGCTGGCGATGCTGATTCTGGCGACTTCGCTTTCACCCAAGTAAGCGGGAAAAATTTCAACCCTCGACCTGGTTCTGTGGCGTTCCCGCCACCCAGGTCGCGATGTTGTGCAGGGTGGTTGCAGCAATCGCACCCAGTGCTTCGCGGGTCAAAAACGCCTGATGCGCGGTGATGATCACGTTGGGAAAGGTCAGCAGGCGCGCCAGCACATCGTCCTGCAGGGGCAGGTCGGAGCGATCCTCGAAAAACAGTTGTGCCTCTTCCTCATAAACATCCAGCCCCAGATAGCCGAGCTGGCCGTCCTTCAATGCATCGATCAGTGCCGGTGTGTCGACCAGGCCACCACGGCCGGTATTGATCAGCATGGCGCCGGCCTGCATGTGCGCCAGCGAGTCGCGGTTGATCAGGTGTTTGCTCTGCTCGTTGAGCGGGCAGTGCAGGCTGATGATCCGCGACTGCGCGAGCAGTTCCGGCAGGCTCAGATAACGCGCACCCAACGCCAGCACCTCCGGGTTGGGGAAAGGATCGTAAGCCAGCAGCTCACAGCCGAAGCCGTGCATGATTTTGGCGAACGTGGCGCCGATCTGGCCGGTGCCGACAATTCCCACGGTTTTGCCGACCAGGTCGAAACCGGTCAGGCCATGCAGGCTGAAATCGCCTTCACGGGTGCGGTTATAGGCACGGTGCAGACGACGGTTGAGGGCCAGGATCAGCGCCACGGCGTGTTCGGCCACCGCATGCGGCGAGTAGGCCGGCACGCGCACCACGGCCAGTCCGAGACGTTTCGCCGCGGCCAGATCAACATGGTTGTAACCCGCCGAGCGTAGGGCAATCAGGCGCGTGCCGCCCGCGGCCAGACGTTCCAGCACCGCAGCGCTGAGATCATCATTGATAAACGCACAGACCACTTGGTGTTTGTCGGCCAGTGCTGCCGTATCGAGGCTGAGCCGGGCCGGTTGAAAGTGCAGCTCGATACCCGCCGGGCAATCGGCGGCGAGGAAGCTGTCGCGGTCGTAGGTCTGGCTACTGAAAACGAGCGTGCGCATGAAATCCTCCTGGAACATCGACACGGATTGAATCACCCGATCCCACTTTAGCGCTGCCGGTGTTGGCCGGCATTGCTGTGGATCAGGCGCTGATCTTCGCTTGCGCCGCTAGCCGGTTGATCGCGCGCTCCAGTTCTTCCAGCGCTGCCACAGCCTTGGGGTCGTCCTGCTTGAGCAGGGTTTCGCTGCGCTGGCAGGCCGCGCGCAATTGCGGTACGCCGCAATAACGGGTGGCACCGTGCAGGCGATGGACGCGCTCGATCAATGCGTTCTGGTCGCGGTTTTCGCACGCCGCGCGGATGGCTTCGCGGTCGGCTTCCAGTGAGGCGAGCAACATGGCCAGCATGTCCGCCGCCAAGTCAGCCTTGCCGGCAGCCAGGCGCAAGCCTTCCTCGTGATCAAGCACCGGCAGTTCGTTATTGCCCGCCGCGCTGTCGCTGATCCGTTCCGGCCCTTGATTGCGCAAGGCCAGGCCGGTCCACTTCAGCACCACCTGCGCCAGTTGCCGCTCGCTGATCGGCTTGGTCAGGTAGTCATCCATGCCGCTTTGCAGCAGCGCGCGTTTTTCGTTGGCCATGGCGTGGGCGGTGAGGGCGACGATCGGCAGCGGCGTGCAGTGTCGCTCGCTTTCCCACTGGCGAATGGTTTCGGTGCTCTGGCGGCCGTCCATGCCTGGCATCTGCACGTCCATCAACACCAGATCGAACGATTCGCTCTGCACCGCTTTGACCGCCGCGTAGCCGCTTTCCACCGCAAGTACCTTGGCGCCCATGTCTTCGAGCAGGGTTTGCACCAGCAGCAGGTTGGCCGGGTTGTCGTCGACACAGAGCACTTTCGGCGCGCGGCTTGACAGCGGTTCGCCTGGCTCATTGCGCGGCTGGCGCGGGTTGACCAGATCGGCCAGTGCTCGGCGCAATTTACGTGTGCAGGCCGGTTTCGCTTGCAGTTGGCTGTGCGGGTTCGGCACCGACAGATGGAACAGCGTCTGTTCGGTGGTCGGGCACAGCACCAGCACTTTGCAGCCGAGGTGTTCGAGGTCCCAGATGTGCTGATTCAAACGCTCGGGCAGCATGTCGTTGCTGGTGATGCCGATGACCGCCAGATCGATCGCCTGATCGGTCTGGTGCGCGCCGGTGACGCCGTTGGTCAAACTTTCGAGGGTGTTGAACGGCGTGACATCGAGGCCACAGTCTTCCAGTTGGTGCTGCAAGGCCTGACGTGCCAGTTCGTGATTTTCCAGCACCGCCACGCGGCGCCCGAGCAACGGCGCGGCCGGCAAATCTTCGGCGTCGTCACGGGTTTTCGGCAGGCTCAGGCTGATCCAGAATTCCGAGCCTTCGCCCGGCGTGCTGTCGACGCCGATTTCGCCGCCCATCTGTTCGATCAGGCGTTTGGAAATCACCAGCCCCAGACCGGTACCACCCGGTTGCCGCGACAGCGAGTTGTCGGCCTGGCTGAACGCCTGGAACAACGCGCGCACATCCTGATTCGACAGGCCGATGCCAGTGTCCTGAATGCTGATGCGCAGTTGCACGCTGTCTTCGTGTTCCTCTTCAAGCATCGCCCTGGCGACGATGGTGCCTTCGCGGGTGAACTTGATGGCGTTGCTGACCAGGTTGGTGAGGATCTGCTTCAGACGCAGCGGGTCACCGACCAGCGACAGCGGCGTGTCGCGATAGACCAGACTGACCAGCTCCAACTGCTTGGCGTGTGCGGCCGGGGCGAGGATGGTCAGGGTGTCCTGTAGCAGGTCGCGCAGGTTGAACGGAATGTGGTCGAGTACCAGTTTGCCGGCCTCGATTTTCGAGAAGTCGAGGATCTCGTTGATGATCCCCAGCAGGCTGTCGGCAGACTTTTCGATGGTGCCCAGATAATCGAGCTGGCGCGGGGTCAGTTCACTTTTCTGCAACAGGTGGGTGAAGCCGAGAATGCCATTGAGCGGCGTGCGGATCTCGTGGCTCATGTTGGCGAGGAATTCGGATTTGATCCGGCTGGCTTCCAGCGCTTCTTTGCGCGCCAGGTCCAGTTCGATGTTCTGGATCTCGATGGTTTCCAGATTCTGCCGGACGTCTTCGGTGGCCTGATCGACACTGTGCTGCAGTTCTTCGCGGGCGTTTTGCAGGGTGCCGGCCATGCGGTTGATGCCCGACGCCAGTTCGTCCAGCTCCTGACTGCCGAGCGGCGGCAAACGCGTTTCCAGATGGCCGTCCTTGAGTTGCGCGACGGCTTGCTTGATCTGGCTCAGCGGACGGTTGATGGTGCGGCCCATGCGTAACGCCAGCAATGCCGCGCCCGCCAGACCGGCGGCAATCAGCAACAGGCTGGCGAACAGGCTGCGATAACCGCGCAGCAGCATGCCGTTGTGCGACAGCTCCAATTCGACCCAGCCGAGCAGTCGGTCGGATTCGTCCGGGATCAGTTCACCGGCGAGGTTGCGGTGTTTGCCGAACACCGGCATCAGGTAACGCGTCGCGTCATTGCCGCTGCGCCGTTGCAAATGCGCGCTGTCGCCGCTCGGCGCCTGATTGAGCATGGTCGGCCCGGCATGGGCCAGCGGCGAGCGGTCCGGGGCGAGGAAGGTCACCGCGCGCACGTCCGGTTGTTCAAGGGACTGCGTGGCGATGCGCTCCAGCAACTCGCCGTTGCCGTGGCCCATGGCAGGGGCTACCAGCGGCGCCAGTTGCTCGGCGATCATCTCGCCGCGTTGCATCAATTGGCTCTGCAAGTCGGACTGCTGCGTCCAGGTGAAATAACCACCCAGCACCAGCGCCATCAGGCTGGTCGGCAACAAGGTCAGCAACAACACGCGACCTTTGATTCCCAGTTTCTTGAGCACGCCTATCTCCTGCATCCCGCTGATCTGTTGACTCATGCGTGCATCCGGCACGCGGCATGGGCGCAGTGTAGCGATTTGCTCGCAGGCAATCTCCGGAAAAATGCTGTCAGGGTGGGGCAGGGCGTCGGTGCTCGTTTGTCAGAAAGGGCAGCCTTGTGTTGCCCGCTGTCCGACAATCTTGAATAATCGCGCTCAACTGAGAATTACTTGCAGATACTCATGACTCCTGTTTCCGTCGGCCAGCCACGCATTCTTTCTATCGAAGACGATCCGGTTCTCGGCGCCTATGTTCACGAACATCTGGGCCGCAGCGGCTTTCAGGTGACCTGGTGCCAGAACGGCCAGGAAGGCCTGAGCATCGCCAGGCGCCAGCCCTTCGATGTGGTGCTGATGGACATCCTGTTGCCGGGCCTGGACGGTTTGAATGTGTTGACGCAATTGCGCCAGAGCCATTCGACACCGGTGCTGCTGATGTCGGCTCTTGGCGCCGAGGCGGATCGTATCAGTGGTTTCCGTCTGGGTGCCGACGACTATTTGCCCAAACCGTTCAGCATGGCCGAGTTGCATGTGCGCATCGAAGCGATCCTGCGCCGGGTTGCCCTGGATCGGCGCCCGGCCGCCCCCGCGGTGCCCGTGGCGGCCGGTACGCTGCGGTTCGACGACGAACAGTGCGATGTGTTTTTCCGCGAGCAAGCCGCCGGGCTGACCCGCAGCGAATACCGTTTGCTGGAAACCCTCAACCGCAATGACGAGGAAGTGCTGAGCAAAGCCTTCCTTTATCAGCACGTTTTGCAACGCGGCTACGCGGCCCACGACCGCAGTCTCGACATGCACATCAGCCAGATCCGCCGCAAGCTCAAAGCCATCGGTTACACCGAGCGTGAAGTGCGCACCGTCTGGGGCAAGGGTTATGTCTTGAGCGCCGCCGATGAAACGCTCTGAACTGCCGGGGCGGCATTCGCTGTTCTGGAAACTGGCGTTTCTGCTGGTCGCATTCTGTCTGCTGATGATCTGGCTGAGCTGGTCGTGGGGCCGTTATATGGAGGAGCGTAATCAGTTCCTCTCCGACGAAGCGCGCGGCACGCTCACTCGTTATGCCGCGCAAGCGGAACAGGCGTGGCAGCATGGTGGACGCAGCGGTGTTGATGACTGGTTGCAGAGCATGGAATTGCGCGAAGCCAGTTGGGTCGGCGTGATCGGCGGCAATTTGCAGTCGCTGAGCAATGATCCGCTCAATGATCAGGAATTGCAGCGCCTGACCTTCCTGCGCGGTCTCGACTGGCCGATTCACAAACAGGGGCGGCCGTGGTTGCGCATTCCTTTCCCCAAAGAGCCGTCTGCCGGCAGCCTGGTGATCGAATTGCCCGAACGATTTGTTCCGGGCAAGTACCGGGTGTTCTGGCGCGTCATCACCAACGGCGTGATTCCCGGGTTGTTCACGTTATTGCTGTGTGTCGGTCTGTACCGCTTGCTGGTCGTGCCGCTGAACAACCTGCGCGAACAGGCCAACGCCTGGCGCGCCGACCAGTTGAATGTACGGCTGTCGAGCGGCATCACCCAACGGCCGGATGAACTCGGTGAGCTTGCGCGGGCATTCGACTCGATGTCCGAACGCTTGCAATCGACCGTCGCCTTGCAACAGCAATTGCTGCGCGACCTGTCCCACGAATTGCGCACACCGCTGAGCCGCTTGCGGGTCGCCAGTGAAAGCGAACAAAGTTTGCTGCAGTTGCGCGAGCGCATCGGTCGCGAAGTCGACGGTATGCAAAGACTGGTCGAAGACACCCTGCAACTGGCCTGGCTCGATACCGAGCGCTCGCCATTGCCCGACGAGGCGATTCAGATCCAGGCGCTGTGGGAAATGCTCACCGACAATGCCTGTTATGAAAGCGGCTGGCCGAGTCTGCAATTGCAGTGCGCGGTCGAGGCCTCATGCTGGGTGCGTGGCAACCTGAATACGCTGGCGCAGGCGTTGGAGAACATTTTGCGTAACGCGATTCGGCATTCGCCGCCGAGCGGGATCGTGCGTCTTGATGGACGGCGCGATGGTGATTACTGGCATCTGTGGCTGGAAGATCAGGGCGGCGGCGTAGCGGAAGGGGATCTGCAACGGATCTTTTCACCGTTCACCCGGCTCGACGGCTCGCGGCCCGGGGACGGTGGATTTGGCTTGGGGCTGAGCATCGCGCGCAATGCCGTGCAGCGTCAGGGTGGAAGTATTTGGGCGGAGAACAGCGGAGCGGGGTTGCGGTTGAATTTGCGGTTGGTCGCTGAGGGTGATTTCGCGCCGCCTGACGCCTTCGCGAGCAGGCTCGCTCCCACATTGGAACTCGGTTCGCCGCAGATCGTGTGATCAACAGTTAATAGTGTCATCACTGCTGACACTATTCTGCGAATGACACTACTCCCTGTGGGAGCGAGCCTGCTCGCGAAGAGTCTCTGCGCATCACCACCAATGAAAATGGCTCAACACAAAAGTCGCACCACTGGTGCGACTTTTATCGCTTACTCCCATCCCATAGGGAGTGTGTTTTACCCGCAGATTGTTTGAGCAATACAAGACAGTGTCAGCACTGCTGACATTATTAATAGAGCAACACGGGTCACTGTGGGAGCTGGCTTGCCAGCGATGAGGCCATTTGCATCACCGCAAACAAAGATGACCCTGCGTAAAAGTCTCACCAGTGGTGAGACTATTGCTGCTTATTCCCATAAACCATAAGCACCGCACTTTGCGTGATATGGCCTGCGCGGGTTTGCCGGTATGATAGGCGCCCCCGCACGTCTGGATTGCGAATACGCCATGACCTTGCAGTACCCAACCATCGCCGATTGCGTCGGCAACACGCCGCTGGTGCGTTTGCAGCGCCTGCCCGGTGCTACCAGCAACACCCTATTGCTCAAGCTCGAAGGGAATAACCCGGCGGGTTCGGTCAAGGACCGTCCGGCGTTGTCGATGATCACTCGCGCCGAGTTGCGCGGGCAGATTCATGCCGGTGATACGCTGATCGAAGCGACCTCGGGTAACACCGGGATCGCGCTGGCCATGGCGGCCGCGATCAAGGGTTACAAAATGATCCTGATCATGCCGGACAACTCCAGCGCCGAACGTAAAGCGGCAATGACCGCGTACGGTGCCGAGCTGATTCTGGTCAGCCAGGAAGAAGGCATGGAAGGCGCCCGCGACCTCGCCCAGCGTATGGAAGCCGAAGGCCTTGGCAAGGTGCTCGATCAGTTCGCCAATGGCGACAATCCTGAAGCGCATTACACCACCACAGGTCCGGAAATTTGGCGTCAGACCCAGGGCACCATCACTCATTTCGTCAGCTCGATGGGCACCACCGGCACCATCATGGGCGTGTCGCGCTACTTGAAAGAGCAGAGCGACAAAGTGCAGATCGTCGGACTGCAACCGATGGAAGGCTCGGCCATTCCGGGCATCCGTCGCTGGCCGCAGGAATACCTGCCGAAGATCTATCAGGCCGATCGCGTTGACCGTATCGTCGACATGGCGCAAAGCGAAGCCGAGGACGTCACCCGACGTCTGGCCCGCGAAGAAGGCATCTTCTGCGGCGTGTCCTCGGGCGGTGCGGTGGCAGCGATGCTGCGCCTGTCCAAAGAAGTTGAAAACGCGGTGATCGTCGCGATCATCTGCGACCGTGGCGACCGTTACCTGTCGACCGGCATTTTCGACGCGCCCAACTGATGGCCAAGCACGAGAGAGGCCTGCGCTTCCAGCCCACGGGCGGAAGCAAGGCCGCGCAAATCCCGACCGGCAAAAAGCAGCGCTTGAGCATCGAGCGCCTGGCCAATGACGGTCGCGGCATCGCGTTTTTCGAAGGCAAGACCTGGTTCGTCCTCGGCGCCCTTGCCGGTGAAGAGGTCGAAGCGCGGGTGCTCGGCGCCCACGGCAAAGTGGTCGAAGCGCGCACCGAACGCGTGTTCAAGGCCAGCGAGCTGCGCCGCCCGGCACCCTGCCAGCACGCCGGCCGTTGCGGCGGTTGCAGCGTCCAGCATTTGCCTCACAACGAACAGCTTGCCCTGAAACAGCGCATGCTCGCCGAGCAATTGTCGCGTGTCGCCGGTGTCGAACCTGAAGAATGGGCAGCACCGCTGACCGGACCTGAATTCGGCTATCGCCGTCGCGCCCGCATCGCCGTGCGCTGGGACATGAAGGCGAAGAAACTCGAAGTCGGTTTCCGCGCCGCCGGCAGTCAGGACATCGTCGCGATCAGCGAATGTCCGGTGCTGGTACAGCCCTTGCAACCGATCATGACCCGTTTGCCGGAGATGCTTCGTCGTTTGAGCAAACCGCAGGCGCTGGGGCATGTCGAGTTGTTCAGTGGCTCGTCACTGGCGGTGTTGCTGCGGCACATGGCGCCGTTGTCCGAAGCGGATCTGACGATCCTCAAGGATTTCTGCCAATTCCATGAAGCGCAGTTGTGGCTGCATGGCGAAGGCGAGCCGCAACCGGTCGATGCGACCCAGTCGCTGGGCTATCGCCTGGAACAGTGGGATCTGGATCTGGCTTACCGGCCGGGCGACTTCGTCCAGGTCAACGCTGGCGTCAACGAAGCGATGGTGGCGCAGGCGCTGGACTGGCTGAAACCGGGTAGCGATGAACGTGTGCTGGATCTGTTCTGCGGCTTGGGCAACTTCGCTTTGCCGCTGGCCAAAGCCGTGCGCGAAGTGGTGGCAGTCGAAGGTGTGCAGACCATGGTCGATCGCGCCGAAGCCAACGCCGCTAGTAACAATTTGCATAACACAAAGTTTTTTCAAGCCGATTTATCCCAGCCTTTGACCGATGCCCAGTGGATCGGAAACGGCTTTTCTGCGGTACTCTTGGACCCACCGCGTGACGGTGCTTTCGAGGTGGTTCGCAAGCTGGCGACCCTGGGTGCCAAACGGTTGGTGTATGTGTCGTGCAACCCTGCAACTCTGGCGCGCGACACGGTCGAATTGATCAAGCAGGGCTACCGGTTAAAACGTGCCGGGATTCTCGATATGTTTCCTCAGACGGCACATGTCGAGGCCATGGCGTTATTTGAAGCGAGCCAGGATGGCTCGTCTGAATCCGTCTGACCTGTCCGCGCAGCGCTCGCTTTAGCCCCGCGAGCGCGAATGGGCACTGAAGGTCAGCGATTTGACGCATTGAATCTGCGTCGTAGGGAAGGTAAAGCAACATGGTACAGGTGAGAGCACACCAGCCGATCAACACTGACGGCAGTATCAATCTCGAGGCTTGGCTCGATCACGCGGTCAGTGTCGATCTGGCACTGGATCGCGAAGCCTTGAAAGAAGCCTGCGAGTTCGCTCGCGAGGCCGAACAACAGTCCAATGCCAAGAAGAATCTGTGGGCCGAAGGCTCCGGTAGTTTCAGTACCGGCCTGGAAATCGCCGAGATTCTCGCCGACCTCAAGCTCGATCAGGATTCTCTGGTCGCGGCGGTCCTGTATCGCGGTGTACGCGAAGGCCAGATCGAACTGGCGGCCGTCGGTCAGCGCTTCGGCCCGGTGGTGGCCAAACTGATCGACGGCGTGCAGCGCATGGCCGCTATCAGCGCCAGCCTCAGTCCGCGTCAGTCGATGGTCATGGGCACGCAGGGGCAGGTGGAAAACCTGCGCAAGATGCTCGTGGCGATGGTCGACGATGTCCGTGTTGCGCTGATCAAACTGGCCGAACGAACCTGCGCCATTCGCGCGGTGAAAACCGCCGACGATGAAAAACGTAACCGTGTCGCCCGCGAAGTGTTCGATATCTATGCGCCGCTCGCGCACCGCCTCGGCATCGGTCATATCAAATGGGAACTGGAGGACTTGTCCTTCCGCTATCTCGAACCTGATCAATACAAACAGATTGCCAAGTTGCTCCACGAGCGACGGCTTGATCGCGAGCGTTTCATCGCCGACGTGATGACCCAGCTCAAGGATGAATTGCAGGCCACCGGCGTCGATGCCGACATCAGCGGCCGGGCCAAACACATCTATTCGATCTGGCGCAAAATGCAGCGCAAGGGTCTGGAATTCAGCCAGATCTACGACGTGCGTGCGGTGCGCGTGCTGGTCCCGGAAATGCGCGACTGCTACACCGCGCTGGGTATCGTCCACACCTTGTGGCGGCACATCCCGAAAGAGTTCGACGACTATATTGCCAACCCGAAAGAGAACGGCTACCGCTCGTTGCACACGGCGGTGATTGGCCCTGAGGGTAAAGTGCTTGAGGTGCAGATCCGTACGCATTCGATGCACGAAGAAGCCGAACTCGGCGTCTGCGCGCATTGGCGTTACAAAGGCACCGACGTCAAATCCGGCTCGAACCATTACGAAGAGAAAATCTCCTGGCTGCGTCAGGTCCTCGAGTGGCATGAAGAACTGGGTGACATCGGTGGCCTGGCCGAACAGCTGCGCGTCGACATCGAGCCGGACCGGGTCTACATCTTCACCCCCGACGGTCACGCCATCGACTTGCCAAAAGGCGCGACGCCGCTGGACTTCGCTTACCGCGTGCACACCGAAATCGGCCACAACTGCCGTGGCGCGAAGATCAACGGGCGCATCGTGCCGCTCAACTACAGCCTGCAGACCGGTGAGCAGGTCGAGATCATCACCAGCAAGCACGGTACGCCGAGCCGCGACTGGCTGAACTCCAACCTCGGGTACGTCACCACCTCGCGGGCGCGGGCGAAGATCGTTCACTGGTTCAAGCTACAGGCGCGCGACCAGAACGTTGCCGCCGGTAAAACCCTGATCGAACGCGAACTGACGCGCCTCGGTCTGCCTGCGGTGGACTTCGACAAGCTGGCCGACAAGGCCAACATGAAAACCGCCGAAGACATGTTCGCCGCCCTCGGTGCCGGCGATTTGCGTCTGGCGCAACTGGTCAACCTGGCACAGCAACTGGTCGAGCCGGAACGCGGCAACGAACAACTGGAACTGATTCCACGCAAAGCCACCGGTTACAAACCGGGCAAGCGCGGCGACATTCAGATCCAGGGCGTCGGCAACTTGATGACGCAGATGGCCGGTTGCTGCCAGCCGCTGCCGGGCGATGCGATCGTCGGTTACATCACCCAGGGCCGTGGCGTGAGCATTCACCGTCAGGACTGCGCCTCGGTGCTGCAACTGGGCGGGCGCGAGCCGGAGCGGATCATCCAGGTCAGTTGGGGCCCAGTGCCGGTGCTCACCTACCCGGTGGACATCGTCATCCGCGCCTACGACCGCTCCGGTCTGCTGCGTGACGTCTCGCAGGTGCTGCTCAACGAGCGCATCAACGTGCTGGCGGTCAATACCCGCTCGAACAAGGAAGACAACACCGCGCTGATGTCCCTGACCATCGAGATCCCGGGGCTGGATGCGCTGGGGCGCTTGCTCGGGCGCATATCGCAGTTGCCGAACATCATCGAAACGCGGCGTAACCGTACGCCCTGAAGATGACCAATGTAGGAGTGAGCCTGCTCGCGATGAGGGAGTGTCAGTCAACATTAATGGTGGCTGATACACCGCGATCGCGAGCAGGCTCACTCCTACAGGATTTTGTGGTGAGACAGCTAAATGATTTACAGCCTTGAAGACCTGCTCCACCTCATGAACCGTCTGCGCGATCCTCAGTACGGTTGCCCGTGGGACATCAAGCAAACCTACGCGACCATCGTTCCGCACACCCTCGAAGAAGCCTACGAAGTGGCCGATGCCATCGAACGTGGCGACTTCGATCATTTGCAGGGCGAGTTGGGCGATCTGCTGTTCCAGGTGGTGTATTACAGCCAGTTGGCCAAGGAAGAAGGGCGCTTCGAATTTGCCGGGGTGATCGACAGCATCACCCGCAAGCTGATTCGTCGTCATCCTCATGTCTTTCCAACGGGCGATCTGTATGCACCGCTCGACGTGCCGCGCTTGAGCGAGGAACAGGTCAAACAGCGCTGGGAAGAGATCAAGGCAGAGGAGCGTGCGGAGAAATCTGCCGCGCCCGAGCAACTGTCATTGCTTGATGATGTGCCGGCCACGTTGCCGGCGCTGTCGCGTTCGGCCAAATTGCAGAAGCGCGCCGGCCAGGTCGGTTTCGACTGGCCGGACGCCTTGCCGGTGCTCGATAAGGTGCGCGAAGAACTCGACGAAGTCCTCGAAGCCATGTCCGAAAACGATCCCGTCGCCGTGGCTGACGAGATCGGCGACTTGCTGTTTTCCGTGGTCAACCTGGCCCGGCACTTGAAGGTTGACCCGGAAACCGCGCTGCGTGGCGCCAACGGCAAGTTCGAAAGACGTTTCCGATTTATCGAACAGGCATTGCGCGACACCCACCGTCCCATAGAAGATTGCACCCTCGAAGAGTTGGACGCCCTGTGGGGTGAAGCCAAACGTCAGGAAAAGAATTTGCCCGGCTGCGGCTGAGCCACTGCCCAAGTGAGTAAGCACCATGAGTATTTCCCTTCGCGACCAGTTGCTCAAAGCAGGATTGGTCAATCAAAAGCAGGCCAAACAGGTCAGCAAAGACAAGCAGAAGCAGCAGCGCCTGGCGCACAAAGGCCAGATCGAACTGGATGACTCGCAGCAGCGCGCGGCTCAGGAAGCCATGGCCGAGAAGGTCAAGCGTGACCAGGAGTTGAACCGCCAGCAGAAAGAGAAAGCCGAGGCCAAGGCGCGTGCAGCGCAGGTCAAGCAACTGATCGAAGTCTCGCGTCTGCCGAAGCTGACCACCGAGGATTACTACAACTTCGTCGACGACAAGAAGGTCAAGCGCATCTCGGTCAACACGCTGATGCGCAACAAGCTCAGCAGCGGTTCGCTGGCGATCGTGCACCATGCCGGCGGCTACGAAGTGATCCCGCGTGAAGCGGCCCTGAAGATCCAGGAGCGCGATCCGCAGCGTATCGTCCAGCTCAACGTGCAGACTGAAGAGGTCAGCACCGAGGACGATCCTTACGCGGCGTATCAGATCCCTGATGATCTGATGTGGTAAATCGATAAAGCTGTAACAACGACAAAACCCGCTCATGGCGGGGTTTGTCGTTTTCAATGCTGTGGTTGAATCAGGCGGATTTCAGATCCCGCTGCTGTTCTTGCACTTCCAGTTCGGCCTTGTAGTTGTGGGCATCGATCTCGTTGTGGAACATGCCGACCAGCAAGTCTTGTTGATGCACATCCCAGATGCGGATACCGGCGGCTACGCCTTCGTGGGACATGTGTGAATCGTCGCGTTCAGTTACTTTTACAGTCATCTGCTAGCTCCAAATCTCAAGTTATCTGCAGCAAGGCGTGTGCAGGACTCTGTTATAGAATTTGTTAGCCTGCTAAGTAAACGGCTGATTTGTGCAAGGTGTTGTTGCGTTTTTTGCAACAGTGCTGCAGCCCGCGTAATCCGCGACATTCGGTCGCAGGGCGGTAAGTTTCATGACAGAAGTTTCATCTCCAGAACGCTCTGGATCCCTGTGGGAGCTGGCTTGCCAGCGATGACGTCGGCACAGCAAGCATCTTCGTTGCCTGACACTCCGCTATCGCTGGCAAGCCAGCTCCCACAGGGATCAGCGGTGTTCCGGCTATTTTCTGCAGGCGAAAAAAAACGCCCCGAACCAGTCGGGGCGTTTTTGTGTGTGGCTCAAGCGGGGGGAATTACTTGCCTTCCCAGCGCTTCAGTACCAGCGTGGCGTTGGTGCCGCCGAAGCCGAAGCTGTTGCTCATCACGGTGTTGATGGTGGCGTTCTCGCGGGTCTTGGTCAGCACCGGCAGATCGGCCACTTCAGGGTCCAGCTCGTCGATGTTGGCGGAACCGGCAATGAAGTTGCCTTCCATCATCAGCATGCAGTAGATCGCTTCGTGAACGCCGGCGGCGCCCAGGGAGTGACCGGACAGGCTCTTGGTCGAGCTGATCGCAGGTGCCTTGTCGCCGAACACTTCACGCACACCTTTCATTTCCGCGACGTCGCCGACCGGAGTCGAAGTGCCGTGGGTGTTCAGGTAGTCGATCGGGGTATCAACGGTGGACATCGCCATCTGCATGCAGCGGATCGCGCCTTCGCCGCTTGGGGCAACCATGTCGTAGCCGTCGGACGTCGCGCCGTAGCCAACGATTTCCGCGTAGATCTTGGCGCCACGGGCCAGAGCGTGTTCCAGCTCTTCAACCACGACCATGCCGCCACCGCCAGCGATGACGAAACCGTCACGGTCAGCGTCGTAGGCACGTGAAGCCTGTTCCGGGGTGTCGTTACGCTTGCTGGACAGCGCGCCCATGGCGTCGAACAGGAACGATTGGCTCCAGTGCTCTTCTTCACCGCCACCGGCGAAGACGATGTCCTGCTTGCCCATCTGGATCTGTTCCATGGCCGTACCGATGCAGTGAGCACTGGTGGCGCAGGCAGAAGCGATGGAGTAGTTCAGGCCCTTGATCTTGAATGGCGTGGCCAGGCAAGCGGAAACGGTGCTGCTCATGGTCCGCGTTACACGGTATGGGCCAACGCGTTTCACGCCTTTCTCGCGCAGGATGTCCAGCGCTTCCATCTGGTTCAGCGTGGAAGCACCACCGGAACCAGCGATCAGGCCGGTACGCGGGTTGGACACTTGCTCTTCGGTCAGGCCGGAGTCAGCGATAGCGTCTTTCATGGCCAGGTAAGCGTAAGCCGCTGCGTGGCCGACGAAGCGATAGATCTTGCGATCGATCAGCTCTTCAAGGTTGAGGTCGATGGAGCCGGAAACCTGGCTACGCAGACCCATTTCGGCATATTCCGGGTTGAACCGGATGCCAGGGCGGCTTGCACGCAGGTTAGCGGAGACGGTCTCTTTGTCATTGCCCAGGCACGAAACAATGCCCAGACCAGTGATAACGACGCGGCGCATGCGAATAACCCTTAGAAGTTGTCAGTGGAGGTGAACACGCCGACGCGAAGGCCTTCGGCGGTGTAGATTTCGCGACCGTCGACAGTCACCGAACCATCGGCGATGGCCAGGTTCAGCTTGCCCTTGAGGACGCGTTTGATATGAATGTTGTAGGTGACTTTCTTGGCGGTCGGCAGCACTTGACCGAAGAATTTCACTTCGCCCGAACCCAGCGCACGGCCACGGCCCGGCAGACCTTGCCAGCCCAGGAAGAAACCGACCAGTTGCCACATGGCGTCCAGACCCAGGCAGCCCGGCATCACCGGATCACCTTCGAAATGGCATGCGAAGAACCACAGGTCAGGGTTGATATCCAGCTCGGCGACCAATTCACCTTTGCCGTACTTGCCACCTTCTTCGCTGATCAGGGTGATGCGATCGACCATCAGCATGTTCGGGGCGGGCAGTTGCGCGTTACCTGGGCCGAACAGCTCACCGCGACTGCAGCGCAGCAGATCTTCCCGAGTAAAGGCGTTTTGTTTGGTCATGCGAGCTCCTCAATAATCCCATGCGGCAGGTGGGGCAAATCTTCCCGACCGTTCGAAGCGTTCATGCCTCGAACCGGCAGCCTACTCATAGACTATTGCGTTGTGGTGAAAGTCACAGCACCAAGGACATGAATGTACACTTGTGCACTGAAATTTTTATTCAAGCCCCTTTTGAGGCTCGTTCGGGTGCCTAAGACTGCCGCACTTTCGCTTTTCATGCCAGTCGCAGATGGTCGAAAGGCCCACACTACGACACCCAGCGCTGCAGAATCTGCTGCAGATCATTACGTTTGAACGGCTTCGCCAAATAATCGTTCATGCCCGCCGACAGACAGGTTTCGCGGTCACCCTGCAAGGCGTTGGCCGTCAGGGCGATGATCGGCACTTCGCTGCGACCCGGCAGAAGACGGATCTGCCGTGTCGCTTCGTAGCCATCGATAATCGGCAAGCGGCAATCCATCAGAATCACTTCGAAGTCGCTGCCCTCGGCGCTGCGCACCGCTTGTGCGCCATCGCTGGCAACACTGACAGTAAAGCCCAGACTGCGCAGCATCGCTTCAATCACGGTCTGATTCACCGGGTTGTCTTCGACCAGCAAGACATTGCGCCCTTCGCCATGGCCCTTGCCGTTCAGTGCTCGCGGCGCGGTCAGTGCCGGCAGCGCCTGCTTATACAGGGCCAGCGGAATTTCCAGGGTGAACACCGAGCCACGACCTTCTTCGCTCTGCGCGCGCAAGGTGCCACCCATGCGTTCGGCCAGTGTACGGGCGATCGGCAAACCGAGACCGGTGCCGCCGTAACGCCGCGAAATCGAGCTGTCGGCCTGCTGGAAGGCGTTGAACATCAGCTCCAGGCTTTCTGACGAAATACCGATGCCGCTGTCGCGCACCGAGCAGGTGAACCACAACAATTCGTGATCCAGCGACTGCCACTGCGCCTCGATGCTGACGCGACCCTGCTCGGTAAACTTCAGCGCATTGCCGACGAGGTTGACCAGAATCTGCCGGATCCGCGTCGGATCGCCCTGCACCTGCAAACCGCGCATGTCGTCCGGGATGCGCAGATTCAAAGCCAGGCCGCGTTGCACTGCGCTGTGCTGGAACGACTGCGCGCAGGCGCCGATCAGTTCAGCGAGGTTGAACGGGATGTGCTCCAGTTCCAGCTCGGAACGTTCGATGCGCGAGAAGTCGAGAATATCGTTGATGACTTTCAGCAGGTGTTCGGTGGACTCCGAGGCGAGGGCGGCGTACTCGACCTGCTCCTCGGTCATCTCGGTGGTTTCCAGCAATTGCAGCATGCCCAGCACACCGTTCATGGGCGTGCGCAGTTCATGGCTCATCATCGCCAGGAAATCGGACTTGGCGTTGTTGGCCTTTTCCGCTTCCTCGCGGGTCTGGATCAGTTGCGCCATGGCTTGATGTTGCTCACGGCTGGCTTGTTCCAGCGCCTGGGCGAGGTTGTTGATGTGCTGCGACAGCGCGCCGAGTTCGGTGTCATCGACGATCGGCAGCGGCGTTTTGTAGTCGCCGTCCTGAATGGCCTTCACCGCGTCACCGATATCGCGGATCGGCTGCGACAAGCTGCCGGCCAGACGCCGCGCCAACACAAACGTGAAGAGCAGGGCGAACAGCGCGAGAATTGCGGCCTTGAACAGGATTTCCTGCTGGCGCTGACTGAAGGCATCGTTGGACAGACCGACGATCACCCGGCCCAGATAATCTTCGCTGGCCCCGCTATTGCTGACCTTGCCGTCCTGGAAGAAATCATTGTGCAGGGCGATGCGTTGCAGGCGCACTGGTGCCTGGAATACTTCGACCTGATGCGGTCGACCGTGCGCCGCTGCGGGTTGTTCGACGTAGACCAGAATCCGGTTGGCGCTGTCCTGCACTTCAAGAAAACGCACATTGGGCGTGGCCAGTGTGGCTTTGAGCAGGCTTTCCAGCACTTCGTTGTTGCCGGAAATCACCCCGTATTCGGTGGCGGGTGCCAGTTGGTTGGCGATCAGTTGGCCGGTGTGGTTCAACTCCTGACGCAAATCCTGAATGCGCACGAAGGTGAAAAAACTGATCAACAGCAGGGTCAGCAACAACGCCGGGCCCAGGCTGATCAGCTGGGTGCGGGTATTGATGTCCCAACGGCGACGGAAACTCATGGGCGGTGTTCTCCTTCAGCCAGCGCGCTGGCGACAGACGCTTCATTCAACGGTTCGATACCCAGTGAACGAGCGACCTGCGCATTACTTGAGACTTTGAAACGTGCGGGGTAGAGGGTTCGCGGCCAAGTGGCCGGCGGTTGGTCGAGCAATTGGTCGAGCATCGCCAGCCAGTCGTTCTGATCGCTGTACGTACTGGCCAGGCTGCCGGCGCGAACGAACGCGACGTTGGGGCCGACCAGCGCGACTTGCCGTGAGTAACTGCTGAGCAGCAGGTTTTTCGCGGTTTTCGGGTTGTACAGATCGGGGTCGTCGAGCCCGAGCAGCACGTCGCTGTTTTTCAGCACGGTTTGCAGCGGGCGGCTGTCGTGGGTGTTGTCCCAGCGCTGGCTGACGACTTGCAGGTTCAGCGGCGCGGCGGCGAGATTCAGTTCCTTGAGGAGGAATTCACTGTGCTGATCGAACAGCACGCCGATCCGCCGGGCCTGGGGCAAAATGCGTCGGATCAACTGCAACTGTCGGCTCAGCGGTGGATCACTCCAGAGCAAACTCAGATGCGCCGGTTGCGCGTTGCCCAGGCGCTGGCGAGCTTGCAGGCGACTGATGCGCAGCACCAGTGTCGCCGGGCCTTGTGGTTCTTGCAGACGCCAGTCGAGACTCGGCAGATCGAGTAGAATCAGGCGCAGGCTGGTGGGCAGTTTGCCCGGTGCCGGCAGACTGGCCAGTGGCTGGAAACGCACGTTGTCGGTCGGGCGCAATTCGCTGAGTGCCTGCACGAACGCTTGCACGCCAGGACTTTCCTCGGCGCCGGTCAACAGAATATCGGCCGCCTGCACCGCCACGCCATGCAGCCATGCGGTCAGAAACAGACACACCCCGGCCAGCCAGTGGCCAAAGGTTGGCAGCTTCCGTGACGGCCCGTAGTGCATCCTAGAACTCCAGCTCGGCGCTGAAATACATCACCCGGCGTTCGTCGTAATTGTTGTCGACGAAAGTGGTCGGCTCATGATCGAGGCGCTGTTGCAGCACGCCGGCCAGTTGCAGTTGGGCTTTGCCCAGCGCAATGCGTTTGGCGATGCGCGTGTCGACGCGTTCGAAACGGTAGCCGTTGAGCGCGTTGTCGCCGTAATAGAAGAGGGCGCTGTTCCAGCCGTGGCCCCAATCGCGCAGCCAGCCGGCCGAACCGCTGTTGCGCGAGGTGAATTGCTGATCCAGTGGGTTACTCGCCTCGGCATCGACAAAGGCGTAGGTGAAGCGCAGGCGATCGGCGAGGCTCACGCGCCAGTCGAGCTGGGTTTCCGTGCCGCGAAACCGTGAGCTGTTGGCGTTGCTCGCGATGTATTGGTTGTTGCGCAGCGGCTCACTGATCATTCCGGTGATCTCGTCGTAGAACAGCTTCACATCCAGGGCCAGGCCCAACTCGGCGAAATAGCCGTTGTAACCCAGTTCGCGCGAGCGCATGTGTTCCTGATCGAGATCGCCCGGGCCACGCGTTTTGACAAAGTAGCGCGCCGACGACTGGCCGTAGGCCGAGGGCCGCAGGTTGCTGACCTGATAGCTCCAGTTGACGTTGTTCTCGAACATGTCCGGCGAGCGGATAGCCTCCGAGTACACCGCACGCAGGCCGTGGCGCGGGTTGATCAGGTAATTGACGGCAAATCGCGGGGTCAGCGAACTGCCAGTCAGTTGCGTGTTTTCAAACATCGCGCCGCCCTGCAACAGCCAGTGTTCCGTGGCGCGCCATTCCAGTTGGCCGAACGCGCGCCAGGTGGTGTCATCCAGCGTGCCATTGAAGTAAGTCTCGGAGTCGGCGCGGTCGTAACGGTAGTTCATGCCGCTGACCAGTCGCAGGCTGTCGGACAGGCTGAGGGTGTCCTGCAATTCGAGGTCGTAACGCGATTCGCGGGCGCTCTGGTCGATGTCGCCGCACAGGGTCCGGCTGGCACCGTTGCGCCATTGATCAAGCACCTGATTGGCCAGGGCCATTTCCTGCGGGGTGCCGGGCGCTGCGCCGGGGCCGGTGAATCGGGTGATGTTGCGCGCCAGACGTTCGGTGTAATTCGGGTTGAGTTGCCACAACTGCGTCAGTTCGGGGCTGAACGATACCTCGGCATCGCAGGCGCGCCAGGTTTGCTGACGATCCCAGTGTTGCGCCGAGCCTTGTATATAAAGGCTGTGTTCGGGATTGATGTCGAGGTTCCAGCGCACCGAGCCGGCGTAATCCTTGGCGACCACGTCGGAATTGTTCCCGGCGGCGGTAATCCCGGAGAAAACCGGGCGGTAGGTGTAAGGCCGCTGGTTGCTGCCGTCCTTGGCGTTGACCTGCCAATCGAGGCTCTGGTTGTCGCTGAGGGTGTGACTGACCGCGAGACTGAAACGGTTCAAGCGGCGGCTGTCACGGTAATCGGCTCCGCTGCGATCGCTGTCGAAGCCGTCGTCTTCCTGCCCGGACAACGACAGGCGCAAGTCACCGCCATTCCAGCCGGTGCCCTGGCTGGCATAAAAGTCATTGATGCCGCGCTGGCCACGGGTGTACTTCAACCGTGTGCCGTGGCTGTCGGCCGGGTGGCGGGTGATGATGTTGACCACCGCCATCAGCGCATTGGCGCCGTAGCTGACGGTGTTCGGGCCGCGAAAGACTTCGATGCGCTCGATGTCTTCCATGGCCACCGGAATATCGCTCCAGTCCACCGTGGACAAGCCTGCGCGATAGACCGAGCGGCCGTCGATCAGCACTTGCATGCGCCGTGCTTCGCTGGCGTTGGTGCCGTGGTAATTGACCGCCGCCTGATTGCCGCTGATGTTGCCGACCATCATCCCCGGCACCAGCCGCAGCAGTTCACTGATATCGCGCGCGCCGCTGGCGTTGATCAATTCGCTGTCGATGACGGTCATGCTCCCCGGCACTTCTGCCGGCGTCTGTTTCAGGCGCGTGGCCGTCAGCACCTGCGGCAGTGCTTCGTTGTCCAGGAACAGGTCGTCCGCCAGCACTACCGGGCTGAACAACAGCGCCAGTAAAACGGACGAACGCGGGGACGCAGAGCCAAAAGACACGACACAACCTTGATAGCGAAGAATTGGCGCGCATGTTAACCGAGGACAGCGACTTTTCCAGTCACGTTGCAGGCATTTTCCTAGGTTTTGTTGGTCTTCTTCCTACAAGTGTCGGTAATTGATGCAGGGGCTGGCCGCGCGTGGGCTGCCCCGTATAATGCCGGCATCGCCACTGGTATGGATTAACGGATTGCATATGACTGAACAGCGCCCGATTGCGGTCCTGGGAGGCGGAAGTTTTGGTACCGCCGTGGCCAACCTTTTGGCCGAGAACGGCCATCAAGTCCGGCAGTGGATGCGTGACCCCGAGCAGGCCGAGGCCATCCGGGTCAATCGCGAAAACCCGCGTTACCTCAAAGGCATCAAGATTCTGCCGGGGGTGACCGCCGTCACCGACCTGCAGGCAACCCTCGACGCCTGCGATTTGTGTTTTGTCGCGCTGCCATCCAGCGCACTGCGCACGGTGCTCGCCGCCCACGCCGAGCGGTTGAGCGGCAAGATGCTGGTCAGCCTGACCAAAGGCATCGAAGCGCAGACTTTCAAACTGATGAGCCAGATTCTCGAAGAGATCGCCCCGCAGGCGCGCATCGGCGTGTTGTCCGGGCCGAACCTGGCGCGCGAGATTGCCGAGCACGCGCTGACCGCCACCGTCGTCGCCAGCGAAGACGAAGAACTCTGTAAAGCCGTGCAAGCCGCGCTGCACGGTCGCACCTTCCGCGTGTATGCCAGCGCCGACCGTTTCGGCGTCGAGTTGGGCGGGGCGTTGAAAAACGTTTACGCGATCATCGCCGGCATGGCGGTGGCGCTGGAGATGGGCGAGAACACCAAGAGCATGCTGATCACCCGCGCGCTGGCCGAGATGACCCGCTTTGCCGTGAATCAGGGCGCCAACCCGATGACCTTTCTCGGTCTGGCCGGTGTTGGTGATCTGATCGTGACCTGCTCATCGCCAAAAAGTCGCAACTATCAAGTCGGTTTCGCGCTGGGTCAGGGCTTGAGCCTCGACGAAGCCGTGTCGCGCCTCGGTGAAGTTGCTGAAGGCGTCAACACGCTGAAAGTGCTCAAGGCCAAATCCCAGGAAGTCGGCGTGTACATGCCGCTGGTCGCCGGGCTGCACGCGATCCTGTTCGAAGGACGCACGCTGGAGCAGGTGATCGGTCTACTGATGCGAGCCGAACCGAAAACCGACGTCGATTTTATTTCCACCAGCGGTTTCAACTGATTGAGCCGGGAGTAGCAAGCCATGAACGATCCGAAAACCGAAGCCAAGTACGAATCCATCCTCCTGCGCGTGTTGTGGATGATCGTCTACGTGCTGGTCTGGCAAGTGGCGCAGTTCATCCTCGGCGCGGTGGTGCTGGTGCAACTGATCTATCGTTTGATCTATGGCGCGCCGAGCGCCAGCCTGATGAATTTCGGCGACAGCCTGAGCCAGTTTCTGGCGCAGATCGGGCGTTTCGGCAGTTTCCACAGCGACCAGAAACCCTGGCCGTTCGCCGACTGGCCAACGCCGCGTACCCCGGAAGGTGAAGCGCCACACGCCGTTGCCCCGGCGCCACATCCGGTCCGAGATGAGGAACCCAAGCTATGAAACTCTGGGTATTGCGTCACGGCGAAGCCGTGCCTTACGGCTCGTGCCCCGACTCCGAGCGTGAACTGACCGAGCACGGTCGCAAAGAGGCCTTGAGCAGCGCCGCCCGTTTGATCGGCCAGCCGCTGACCGCGATTTACGCCAGCCCTTATTTACGCGCGCAACAGACTGCGCAGATTGTTCGTGAAGCGCTGGGTTTCGAGCCGGAAATTCGCACGGTCGAGTGGCTGACGCCGGAGGTTGATCCGGACAAGGTCACCGATCAACTGGTGTCGGTGAGCAACGTGCTGCTGGTCAGCCACAACCCGTTGGTGGGCAACTTGCTGAGCTATTTGCAGCATGGCGCCGGGTATCCGCCGGAGAAGGTCAGCACCGCCGGCCTGGCCGAGCTGGAAAGCCCTGAGTTGCTGATCGGCTCGATGACCCTCAACAGCCTCAAGCACCCGTAACGCTGATCCCTTGTGGGAGCGAGCCTGCTCGCGAAAGCGGCGTGTCATTCACCCTTTATGTGTCTGACAGACTGCATTCGCGAGCAGGCTCGCTCCCACATTGGTTTCGGCGTACACCATGAAATTATTTGTTTGAATTTTCCAACCAAGCACTTGCTTGGTTGACTACGCTTGCTCCAGACCCAAAAAACAGGAGCGAGTCGCATGTCTGCCGCCTTCCGTTTGCCGCTGGACGTGTTCTACGAGCGTGAAGCCCGCCATCCGCGCCAGCGCTTCCTCGTGCAGCCCATCGGCGGCGGCCAGGTCGAGACGCTGAGTTGGGCCGACGTCGGCCATCAGGCCCGCTGCGCCGCACATTGGTTGCGCGCCCGCGAGTTGCCACAAGGCAGCCACATCGCCCTGATCTCGAAAAACTGTGCACACTGGATCATCGCCGACCTGGCGATCTGGATGGCCGGGCACGTCTCCGTCCCGTTGTACCCCAACCTGACCGCCGACTCCGTCGCGCAAGTACTCAATCACTCGGAAAGTGTCCTCGCCTTCATCGGCAAACTCGACGATTGGCCGGGCATGTCCAAAGGCGTGCCGGCCGATCTGCCGACCATCAGCCTGCCGCTGCATCCGCCCGGGGAGTTCGATTTCAGTTGGGCAGACTTGCAGCGCAGCTCACCGATTCAGGACGATCCGCGCCCGGCTGCCGAGCAACTGGCGACGATCATCTATACCTCCGGCACCACTGGCCTGCCCAAAGGGGTGATGCACAGTTTCGCCAATCTCGGCTTCGCCACGACGCGTGGCACGCAACTGTTTGGTCTCAACGAGAACGACCGGCTGCTGTCGTACCTGCCGCTGTGCCACGTTGCCGAGCGGATGTTCGTTGAGCTGGCCTCGATCTATACCGGGCAAACGGTGTTCTTTGCCGAAAGCCTTGAGACCTTTATCACCGATCTGCAGCGAGCTCGGCCAACCGCGATGTTCGGCGTGCCGCGCATCTGGACCAAATTCCAGATGGGCGTGTACAGCAAGATCCCGGCGAAGCGTCTGGATTTTCTCCTCGGCCTGCCGTTCATTGGCAAACGTGTCGGGCACAAAGTGCTGGCGGGACTGGGGCTGGATGCCTTGCGTGTGGCGCTGTCCGGCGCCGCGCCAGTGCCGCAGACGTTGCTCGCCTGGTATCGCAAACTTGGCCTTGATGTGCTGGAGGTCTATGGCATGACCGAGGGCTGCGGTTACTCGCACATCTGCCTGCCGGGGCAATACAAACAGGGCTGGATCGGCAAACCGTGCCCGGAAGTCGAGGTGCGCATTGATGAGTCGGGCGAGGTGCAGGTGCGCAGTCAGGCGAACATGCTCGGCTACTTCAAGGAACCGCAGAAGACCGCCGAGACCCTGACCGAGGACGGCTTTCTGCGCACCGGCGACAAGGGCGAGCAGGATGCCGAAGAGCGCCTGCGCCTGACTGGCCGCCTCAAGGAAATTTTCAAGACCAGCAAAGGCAAATACGTCGCCCCGGCGCCGATCGAAAACCGCTTGGCCGTGCATTCACGGATTGAACAGGTGTGCGTGGTGGGAGACGGCTTGAGCGCGCCGTTGGGTTTGTGTGTGCTGTCGAGCGTCAATCAGGAGGAGGGCCGGGCGAGCCTGCATTCGAGTCTGGAAAAACTCTTGGAAGAGGTCAACGCCGTGCTCGACAAGCACGAACGCCTGCGCCGCCTGGTGGTGGTCAAGGACAGTTGGGCGGTGGAAAACGGCTTCCTCACGCCGACTCTGAAGATCAAACGCAACGTCATCGAAGACACCTATGGCGCGCGTTTCGAAGAATGGAGCGAGCGCAGCGAGGCGGTGCTGTGGCAGGATTGAGCGACCACTAAAACAACAAAGGAAGTCTGCGATGAGCTTGTGGCGTACCACCCCCAACATCGAGCAGTTGAACGCGATCCAGAAAAACACCATCGGCGAAGTGCTGGACATCCGCTTCGAAGCGTTCGACGAGGAATCGCTGACGGCGAGCATGGTCATCGACCATCGCACCCATCAGCCCTACGGCTTACTGCACGGTGGCGCGTCGGTGGTGCTGGCGGAAACCGTCGGTTCGATGGCCAGCTATCTGTGCATCGACGCCAGCAAGTTTTATTGCGTCGGCCTCGAGATCAACGCCAACCATTTGCGCGGCTTGCGCAGTGGCCGGGTGACGGCGGTGGCCAAACCGATTCACATTGGTCGCACCACCCATGTATGGGATATCCGTTTGACCAGCGATGAAGGCAAGGCCAGTTGTGTGTCGCGGCTGACCATGGCCGTGGTACCGCTGGGTGAGCAGCCGCCGGCACGTTGAGTGAGTTTCTTCAGTGATCAGCCCCTCACCCCAGCCCTCTCCCAGAGGGAGAGGGGGTCGACCTCGTTGTTTTCACGTGCTTCATCGACCTGAGATACCGAGTCGAATACAGATTCGGAAAAGCATGGAGATCGGCTCCCTTTCCCCCTCGCCCCCCTGGGGGAGAGGGCTGGGGTGAGGGGGTAGCGATCCGACTGACTCACCATAGCCCTGACCGGACTGTCATCATTCCTGGCAGTTACGGTCATTGCTGCCGGACTCGGTCTTACGGACAATCAACGCCACGTTTCCCGCTCATGGATTTACCCAGCATGTCGCAACCGATCTTTTTCGCCCACGCCAACGGATTTCCCTCGGGCACCTATGGCAAGTTGTTCGCGGCGCTGGCGCCTGAGTACCGGGTTGCGCATCTGGAGCAGCATGCCCATGACCCGCGTTTCCCGGCGGACGACAACTGGTACAACCTTGTCGATGAGTTGATCCACCATTTGCAGCAACAGGATCAACCAGTGTGGGGCGTTGGCCACTCCTTTGGCGGGGTGTTGCACCTGCACGCGGCGCTACGTTGCCCTGAGCTGTATCGCGGTGTGGTGATGCTTGATTCACCCGTGTTGACTCGCACTGATCAGTGGGTGATCCGTGCCGCCAAGCGTTTTGGCTTCATCGACAGACTGACCCCGGCGGGCCGCACCCTGGGCCGGCGGGAAGAGTTCGCCGACCTCGACAGTGCGCGCAGCTATTTTGCTGGCAAGACACTGTTCCGTGGTTTCGATCCGGAATGCTTCGATGCCTACCTGCAACACGGTTTGCATCAGGTCGGCGACAAACTGCGCCTGCGTTTCGACCCGGCCACCGAGATCAGCATCTATCGCGGCGTGCCGCACACCAGTCCTGGCCGCACCCGGCAATTGCAGGTGCCGCTGGCGGTGGTGCGCGGGCACAAGAGTCGTGTGGTCATGCGTCATCACACCCGTTTCGTTTCGCGTCTGGCCCAAGGCGAGGCGTTGAGCATGCCCGGCGGGCACATGTTCCCGCTTGAGCGCCCGCAGGACACCGCACGGTTGTTGAAGAACCTGTTTACCCGTTGGGAAAAACGCCAGGACAAGGATTGCGCATGAGCCCGCCCTTCGAAGAAGTCCGCCTGAGCCTGCCGCATATCGAACTGGCCGCGCATTTGTTCGGGCCCGAGGACGGTGTGCCGGTGATCGCGCTGCATGGCTGGCTCGACAACGCCAACAGCTTTGCCCGTCTGGCGCCGAAGCTCAAAGGCTTGCGCATCATCGCGCTGGACATGGCCGGGCACGGGCATTCCGGGCATCGACCCAACGGCGCCGGCTATGCCCTGTGGGATTACGCCCATGACGTGCTGCAGGTCGCCGAGCAACTGGGCTGGAAACGTTTCGGCCTGCTCGGGCATTCGATGGGCGCCATTGTCTCGATGGTGTTGGCGGGTTCGTTACCGGAACGCATCAGTCATCTGGCACTGATTGACGGCGTGATTCCTCCTACAGACAAAGGCGAAAACGCCGCCGAACGCATGGGCATGGCCCTGCAAGCGCAACTGGATCTGCGCGACAAACGCAAACCGGTCTACAACACCCTCGACCGTGCCATCGAAGCGCGGATGAAGGGGCTAGTCGCGGTCAGTCGAGAAGCCGCCGAGTTGTTGGCTCAGCGCGGATTGATGCCGGTTCCGGGCGGCTACACCTGGCGCACCGACAATCGACTGACCTTGCCATCACCGCTGCGCCTGACCGAGGAACAGGCAATGGCTTTCGCGCTGCGGGTCAGTTGCCCGGCGCATTTGGTGGTCGCGGCTGACGGCATGCTGGCTAAACATCCCGAGTTGCTGGAGCGTCTACCCTTCAGTCGGGAACAGTTGGCGGGCGGGCACCATTTGCACCTGAACGATGAGGCCGGGGCCGACCTTGTCGCAGACTGTTTCAATCGGTTCTTCGCCATTCCTTGACTTGCTGCGGGCAACTGTCGAGGCTGGGCGGGTTGAAATGGGAGACAACCACGATGGATTTCTACACCGCTGCGACCTCGAATCATCCAGCATTACCGATCCGATGAGCCTGACTATACGGTCACTCAGTCTGTTGGCACTGTGCTGTTTCAGTACCGTTTCGTTCGCCGCCGATGTGCCGGGCAGCCAGGATCTGCAGATCGTGCCGCGTCTGGCCGATGCGCAGATCGTCGACTATCGCCCTCCGGTTGAACTGGAGCGTATCTACCCGCTGGGCTCGATCCGCAAGATCAGCGGGCAACTGCGCTTCGACGGCCAGGTCACTGCTCGTGGCCAGATCACGTCGGTGACTTACGAGTTGCCCCCCGAACACTCCGCCACCGAAGCCTTCACCGCCGCCCGCGAGGCCCTGCAAAAGCAGGACGCAGAATTGCTGTTCTGGTGTCAGGCGCGTGATTGCGGCGAAAGCAGCCTCTGGGCCAACGAGGTGTTCGGTAACTCCAAGTTGTACGGCGCTGACGAACAACAGGCGTATCTGTTGTTGAGGCTGGCCGCACCGCGCGACAACACGCTGGTGGCGCTTTACAGCATCACCCGTGGCAATCGCAAAGCCTATCTGCATGTCGAACAGTTCGAGGCGGTTGCACCGCTGGGTGAGTTGCTGCCGACTTCGGCAACCTTGTTGCGTCAGCTCAAAAGCACCGGTGAGCTGGACTTTCCTGATCGCGTGAATGAGCCGGATGACACTTGGCTGCGGCTGATTTCCCGAGGTCTTAACCTCGACACGACGTTGCGTGTAACGGTGTCAGGGCCAAAGGCCGAGGCCTGGCGCCAGGCGCTGATCAATCAGGGGGTGCGGGCGGCACGCATGGAAACCGGCAGTGTCGAAGGCTCTGGCCTGCGCATCGATCTGTTGCGGTAAGCTGTTTTTGGCGAGCACGAGCCGTGTGTTCGCCTACTCTTTGCCTGACTGACTTTTTCGAGACCTTACATGCTCAATAACGATCGCCTGCTGGTGCAGATCCTGCTGCTGGTGTTGTTTGGTGCCAGCCTCTGGGTGATGGCGCCATTCTGGTCGGCGCTGTTCTGGGGCGCGGTGCTGGCGTTTGCCAGTTGGCCGCTGATGCGCCTGCTGACCCGTTGGCTCAATGGCCGTGAATCCTTGGCTGCGGCGATTCTGACGTTGGGCTGGATGTTGCTCGTGGCCGCGCCGCTGGTGTGGCTGGGGTTCAACCTGGCGGATCATGTGCGCGATGCCACGGCGTTTATCAAGGATGTGCAGGTCGACGGTCTGCCGGAAGCGCCGGTGTGGCTGGGGACTCTGCCGTTTGTGGGCGAGCGTCTGGTCGGGCTGTGGAACAGCATCGATCAGCAGGGCGCCGCTCTGATGGTGTCGATCAAACCTTATCTGGGGCAGGTCGGTAACTGGCTGCTGGCGCGCAGTGCGCAGATCGGCGGCGGGATTCTCGAGCTGACCCTGAGCATTGTCTTTGTGTTCTTTTTCTATCGTGACGGGCCGCGACTGGCGGCGTTTGTACACAGTCTGCTGCAGCGGCTGATCGGTGATCGGGCGGGGTATTACATCGACTTGGTGGCCGGCACGGTGCAGCGGGTGGTCAACGGGGTGATCGGCACGGCGGCGGCGCAGGCAGTTCTGGCGTTGATCGGCTTTTTGATTGCCGGGGTGCCGGGGGCGCTGGTGCTGGGGATTGTCACCTTCCTGCTGAGTCTGATTCCGATGGGGCCGCCGTTGGTGTGGGTGCCGGCGACGGCCTGGCTGGCGTGGAAAGGTGAGTATGGGATGGCGGTGTTTCTCGGGATCTGGGGGACGTTCATCATCAGTGGCGTGGACAACGTGCTCAAGCCGTATCTGATCAGTCGCGGGGGGAATTTGCCGTTGGTGATTGTGTTGCTTGGGGTGTTTGGCGGGTTGATTGCGTTTGGGTTTATCGGGTTGTTTATCGGGCCTACGTTGTTGGCGGTGGCTTATAGTTTGTTGACGGATTGGAGTAAGAGTCAGTCTCGGGTTGAGGAGCGGCGCTAGCGGTTTTGGGTTTTGGGTTTTGGGTGAATATCCGTTGCTGCGGTAACGGCGGCTT
>NZ_CATKPW010000017.1:0-53810 GCF_949767675.1 Pseudomonas sp. IT-P395 | reverse complement strand
GAGCATGATCAGTTGCGCGATACCCAGCAGCGTCCTGCGTTGTGACGCGGGTATGAGGTGGGCGAAGTCATGAGCGATGGTTCTGGCTGAGGCGAGTGTTTCGCTGGCATCGGCCAGCAGTTCCTCGTTTTTGAAGTCCGCAGTGACGGCGTACATCCGGCGGGTTTTGCGTGGCGGTGGGGTAGAGCCGGGTGGGCAGAGGTAGTGATCGAGCGCGCGTTCGGCGGCGTCGTTGAGCTTTTTTGAATCGAGGGATTCGTAGGGGGAGGCGAGGTCGGTTTCGGGTGGGTTGGGTGTTGGTTTGATCATGGTGAGACTCCGTGGTTGATTTAGCCGCCACGGCTCATCGCTAAACAAGTAAAGGTGGCGGCTGTACGCAGGTTAGCGATCCGGGTCACAGAAACCCCGGGTAGACCCGAAGGTCTCCCACGCACAGCCACCATGACGCCAAGTGCAGATAGAAAAAGCTGCAATTGAGACTGGGGATTGAGCGTCTGTAGGGTATCGGATCGCTAAACCCGATCGCTGATTCGTCAGCGACCGCACCACAATAGAACCCGCCCCCAAGGCGCACAAGCCGGCGGATTCTGGCGTAGCTGTAGGCAATGGCGCAAGAATTTGTAGCCTGAAAGGCGTGTCTGAAGGTGTCTTTTAAACTCCAGAGTTTAAAAGACGATTTGCACTGACTTAACTGGCCCCTTCGCGAGCAAGCTCGCTCCCACATTTGCAATGCGTTTCCCTGTGGGAGCGGGCTTGCTCGCGAAAGGGCCATCCCGGTAGGCAAAAAAATCTCGGCCAAGTCTCGCTGTTTAAATCACTGCTTAAATAGATTTGTCCCCTTTTCTCGGATCCGCTCAAGGACGACTTGCCGATTCCGCCGGATCTGCGCCGCGATTCCTGACATTGCGGTGATACAACAAAAAACCGCCATCCCGATTGAACGGGCCGGCGGTTCTTTATGCCTGACCCAATGAGAGTCCGCCTCCTGGTGCGGTCATTGTGGCGAGGGAGCTTGCTCCCGTCAGGCTGCGTAGTCAGGAAGTGGCCACGATATTGTCAAAGAGCACAATCGTCCCGTTGGGTTCAATGATGGTGATGCTGTGTATGTCTGGATGTTCGAATTTCAGTTCCAACAACATGCTACCGCCCTCCTTTGCTCGCTGATCGCTCTGGCCGAGTTTTTGATTGTCTTTATTATAGAAATAGGCTTCAAACCCTTCCCCGGCATTAATGAACCAAAGGCTGATAGCCGAGGCCGGCGCTTTAAGGGTTATTTTAAGCTCTCCGCTCATGACACCTAGTACCTTGCCGCCGAAGTGCTCTTCTTCTTTAAAGTTTCTGATGACCATTACCGAATTTTCATTGGGTCGAGGGCCGAGGAAAAAGTCCATATCGGGTCGCTCGAATCCACTGTTCTGCACGAATACACAATTTTCCATATTGTTGAAATCTTCGATAATCCGATTGACCGTGCTCATGACGATTGCTCTGCTGAGTTGATGAGTGGCTACTCAAGCAGACATATGAAAACGCATCTACTGTCAGAAGTTACAGGTTTTCTCACCGTTCGTCTGAAATGCTTTTGGCCATGCATCAATGGTTAAATAAATCTGTCCCCTTTTCGGTCCGATGTCACCGGACTTATGCGTGATTCTCAGGTTTACCTTTCGTCTGAAAAGACGTCTTACCTGTCAGGTTTTACAGGTGTGGGACGCTTGCTGCTGCGGTTTGATTGCCGGGTGGCGCCGCACATCGGGTGCGCTTGCTTATGCGATGGCAAAGGAGAAAAGGAAATGGAATTGAAAGATAAAGATGACGTGGGTGCATTCGTAATGCTACAACGAAAAAATGGTAGGGGCACTATCTTTCCGGGAACGCACGATGAATACGTCAGAATAAAAGACATACTTGCCGGGAAAATTCGCTCACCTTACCCGGAACCTCCGCTTGACCCTGACGGAAGATGTTTTTTCTTTCTGATCCCTGAAAGCCAAAAGCACCAATTCAACTTCAAAGTCGGTAGGTCGGTCGTATGTGATCTGGTGAAAAAAGGTTCGATGGAAGTGACAAACCTCCGCTTTTAATTTGAAGCGCAGCGGGGTTGGCGAATCTCTATCGGGATCAGGCGGTACGCCGAGTACAGATTCGCCGAGATGATCACGAAACACCGCTGGTGCTGGTCACTAACGACTTTTCTCGCTCTGCTGAAGAAATTGCCGGGCTGTACAAACAGCGCTGGCAGATTAAGTTGTTTTTCAAGTGGATCAAGCAAAACCTAAAGCTCAAACGCTATTTTTGCCTCTCCGAAAATGCCGTTCGTCTGCAGATTTACAGCGCTCTGATCACATACCTTTTGCTGCATCTCTATCAGCGCCGATCAGGTGGCTCCGGGTCTATTTCCAGCTTCGTCATTCGGCTAGCCCATACGTTGTTCGAACGCCATCAAGTATCGAACATCTTGAACACCGAAGGCAGAAGCGAACAGAGCAGAAGGCAGCTCAAGGCTGCCTTCTGCTATGAAACAGTTTTTACCGGACACTAGTGACGCTCTGCGTGGGAATGCAGCCCGGGACGCTCCGCGTCCCTTCCGAAGCCGAGCGCGGAGCGTCCGTTGAGGCATTCCCACACAGGAGTGTGGGAACGATCATCGCGGGGCGTTACTGCGGCAACTGCAGATTATCCATCACCCGATTCACCGCCAGCTCGCCGAGCATGATCAATTGCGCGATCCCCAACAGCGTCCTGCGTTGCGACGCGGGGATGAGATGGGCGAAGTCATGGGCGATGGTTCTGGCGGAGGCGAGTGTTTCGCTGGCATCGGCCAGCAGTTCCTCGTTCTTGAAATCTGCGGTGACGGCGTACATCCGACGGGTTTTACGTGGCGGCGGGGTCGAGCCGGGTGGGCAGAGGTAGTGATCGAGGGCGCGGTCGGCGGCGTCGTGGAGCTTTTTGGAATCGAGGGATTCGTAGGGGGAGGTGGGGTCGGTTTCGGGTGGGTTGGGTGTTGGTTTGATCATGGTGAAGCTCCTAGAGTCATTGGAGCTGCCAGCGTTCGCTGCGAGACGAATGAGGGTGGCAGCTATACGCGGGTCGCAGACCGGGACTCTAGAACCGGCAGACCCGAAGGTCTCCCACGTACAGCCGCCATAAGCAAAGCGGATGTTGTGCGTCCAGAGATCGACGGGCTGCGAGACCCGATCGCTGATTCGTCAGCGACCGACCCACAATAGAACCCGACCCCAAGGCGCACAAGCCGGCGGATTCTGGCTTGGCTGTAGGCAATGGCGCAAGAATTTGTAGCCTTGAAGGCGTGTCTGGAGGTGTCTTTTAAACGCCTGAGTTTAAAAGGCGATTTGGCGGACTTCACTGGCCTCTTCGCGAGCAGGCTCGCTCCCAGAAGAGACTGCATTCCAAATGTAAGAGTGAAATGCACACCAAATGTAGGAGTGAGCCTGCTCGCGATAGCGGCGTGTCATCCAAAAAATTCGTCAACTGACACTCAGCTATCGCGAGCAGGCTCACTCCTACAGGGGGCATGTTTTCTCTCCCGATTTCATTCCCCGGCAAAAGTTGGAAAGCTTCTTGCAGTACCCGCCGTGAGCCCGCTCTGGGCGTCAAAAGTTTGCTTTAAAGGAACGGGGAAAACCGGTGGATCGCTCTCAGTTATTCAACACTGCTCGCACAAACGTTGCCGACCTCAGTCGGGGCAATCTGGGCGTGCCGTTGTTGCTGCTGGTGATGCTGGCGATGATGATGTTGCCGGTGCCGCCGTTCCTGCTCGACGTGTTTTTTACCTTCAACATCGCGCTGTCGATCGTCGTTCTGCTGGTCTGCGTGTACGCGCTGCGGCCGCTGGATTTTGCGGTGTTCCCTACGATTCTGCTGGTCGCGACGTTGCTGCGGCTGGCGTTGAACGTGGCTTCGACGCGGGTGGTCATGCTCCACGGTCAGGACGGCCACGCCGCTGCCGGTAAGGTGATTCAGGCCTTCGGTGAGGTGGTGATCGGCGGTAACTACGTGGTCGGTATCGTGGTCTTCGCGATCCTGATGATCATCAACTTCGTCGTGGTGACCAAGGGTGCCGGGCGGATTTCCGAGGTGAGCGCGCGCTTCACCCTCGATGCAATGCCCGGCAAACAAATGGCGATCGACGCCGACCTCAACGCCGGTCTGATCGACCAGAACCAGGCCAAGATGCGCCGTCAGGAAGTCGCCCAAGAGGCCGAGTTCTACGGTTCGATGGACGGTGCCAGCAAGTTCGTCCGGGGTGACGCCATCGCTGGTCTGTTGATTCTGTTCATCAACCTTATCGGCGGCATGGCCGTCGGTATCTTCCAGCACAACATGAGCTTCGGCGATGCCGGTCGGGTTTACGCCTTGCTGACCATCGGTGACGGTTTAGTGGCGCAATTGCCATCACTGTTGTTATCGACAGCGGCGGCGATCATGGTGACCCGTGCTTCCGGTTCGGAAGACATGGGCAAACAGATCAATCGCCAGATGTTCGCCTCGCCGAAAGCGTTGGCGGTGGCGGCCGGTTTGATGGCCGTGATGGGCTTGGTGCCGGGCATGCCGCACTTCTCCTTCCTGAGCATGGCTGCGCTGGCCGCTGGTGGCGCGTACCTGTTCTGGAAGAAGCAGAACGTGGCCAAGGTCGTGGCGCTGGAAGAGGTCAAGCGCCAGCAGGAACTGCTGCCGTCGCCGGCCCGCGCCATGGAAACCAAGGAGCTGGGCTGGGATGACGTGACGCCGATCGACATGATCGGTCTGGAAGTCGGCTATCGCCTGATCCCGCTGGTGGATCGCAACCAGGGTGGGCAGTTGCTGGCGCGGATCAAGGGCGTGCGCAAGAAGCTCTCGCAGGATCTGGGCTTCCTGATGCCGACCGTGCACATCCGCGACAACCTCGATCTGGCGCCGAGCGCTTATCGCCTGACCCTGATGGGCGTGATCCTCGCCGAAGCCGAGATCTACCCGGATCGCGAACTGGCGATCAACCCGGGCCAGGTCTACGGCACGCTCAACGGTATCAATGCCAAAGATCCGGCTTTCGGTCTGGAAGCGGTGTGGATCGAAATCAGCCAGCGTGCGCAGGCTCAGTCGCTCGGTTACACCGTGGTCGATGCCAGCACCGTGGTCGCCACGCACTTGAACCAGATCCTGTACAAGCACTCCAGTGAGCTGATCGGCCACGAGGAAGTGCAGCAACTCATGCAATTGCTGGCCAAAAGCTCGCCGAAACTGGCAGAAGAACTGGTGCCGGGTGTGGTTTCGCTGTCGCAACTGCTCAAAGTGCTGCAAGCGCTGTTGGCCGAACACGTGCCGGTGCGTGATATCCGCAGTATTGCTGAAGCCATCGCCAACAACGCCGCGAAGAGTCAAGATACCGCCGCGTTGGTGGCTGCGGTGCGCGTCGGCGTATCGCGCGCCATCGTCCAAAGCATTGTAGGCACTGAGTCGGAGCTGCCTGTGATCACCTTGGAACCAAGGTTGGAACAAATATTGCTCAATAGTCTGCAGAAGGCAGGACAAGGCTCGGAAGAGGGCGTTCTGCTGGAGCCAAGCATGGCCGAGAAGCTGCAGCGTTCGCTCATCGAAGCCGCGCAGCGTCAGGAAATGCAAGGTCAGCCGGTGATCCTTTTGGTCGCTGGCCCGATCCGCGCGATGCTCTCGCGCTTTGGCCGCCTCGCAGTCCCTGGACTGCATGTGCTGGCCTACCAGGAAATACCGGACAACAAGCAAGTGACCATCGTTGCGACAGTAGGGCCCAACGGCTGAGGTAGTGGTTTATGCAAGTTAAGCGTTTCTTTGCCGCCGATATGCGTCAGGCCATGAAGCTGGTTCGTGATGAGCTGGGCGCTGATGCCGCCATCATTGGCAATCGCCGCATTGCCGGCGGTGTCGAGCTGACGGCGGCACTGGATTACAAATTGTCGGCGCTGGCGCCACGGGTTCCGAACATGGAACTCGAGGACGAGCTGCGCAAGACCCAGTCGCGCATCGTCACCGCTCAGGCCGAGTTGAGCCTGCGTGGCGAAGCCGACGGCAATAGCAATCGCCAGATTTTCGCCGGCCTGCCGCTGACGGCCGGCCTGCCGCTGACCGCAGCTGAACCGCTGACCGAGCCGACCTACGCCGCTCCGGCGCGTCCAGCCCCGGCACCTGCGCAGTCTTCCGGCGGTGTTGATCCGCGCGCACTGGATTCGATGCGTTTTGAATTGAACAGCCTGCGCGAGCTGATGGAAGTCCAGCTCGGTACCCTGGCCTGGAATCAGCTGCAAGGCAGCCGTCCGGCGCAAGCCAATCTGTATCGCCGTCTGCAACGTATCGGCCTGTCCGGCCCGTTGTCGCGCGATCTGCTGGCGATGATCACCGATATCGAAGAGCCGCGTCAGGCCTGGCGCATGTTGCTCGCGCACCTGGCACGGATGATTGCCGTACCGGAAGTCGAGCCGCTGGAAGAGGGCGGTGTGATTGCCATGGTCGGCCCGGCCGGCATGGGCAAGACCACTACGCTGGCCAAGCTTGCCGCGCGTTATGTGCTGAAATACGGCGCGCAGAATGTCGCGCTGGTGAGCATGGACAGTTTCCGTATCGGCGCTCAGGAACAGCTGAAGACGCTGGGTCGCATTCTCAATGTGCCGGTGACCCACGTCGATCCGGGCCAATCGCTGGTGCAGGCGCTGGATCCACTGCTGCGCAAACGCGTGGTGTTGATCGATACTGCCGGCCTGCAAGCCAGCGATCCAGCCCTGCGCATGCAGCTCGAAAGTCTGGCCGGGCGTGGCATTCGGTCAAAAAATTATCTGGTCTTGGCAACCACCAGCCAGAAACAGGTTCTAACCGCCGCTTATCACAGTTACAAGCGTTGCGGGCTTGCCGGCTGCATCCTGACTAAACTGGATGAAACGGCCAGCCTTGGCGAAGTGTTGAGCCTGGCGATCAGTCATGAATTGCCGGTCGCGTACCTGACCGATGGCCCACGGATTCCGGATGATTTGCATCTGCCGCGTCGTCATCAACTGGTCAGCCGCGCCGTCAGCGTGCAAATGCAGGAAGAACCCAGCGAAGAAGCCATGGCTGACATGTTCGCTGATATCTATCACAGCCCGACCAAGCAGGTAGGCTGAGGTATTCATGAACAGTTTTTGTACCTACATCGATGGTCTGCCATGCATTGTTCCGGTTGTGAACGCGCAGCCAGTAATGTGGCCTCCGTCTATGCAAGACAAGGTAAAGAAATAACATGGGCAGCATGCATCCCGTACAGGTGATCGCGGTGACCGGCGGCAAAGGTGGCGTCGGCAAGACTAACGTGTCAGTGAACTTGTCGCTGGCGCTGGCAGAGCTTGGCCGTCGGGTCATGCTGCTGGACGCCGACCTCGGTCTGGCGAACGTTGACGTATTGTTGGGGCTGACCCCTAAGCGCACGCTGGCCGACGTCATCGAAGGCCGTTGCGAATTGCGCGACGTGCTGTTGCAAGGCCCCGGTGGCATTCGCATCGTGCCGGCGGCGTCCGGCACGCAGAGCATGGTCCACCTGAGCCCGGCGCAACACGCCGGCCTGATCCAGGCGTTCAGCGACATCGGCGACAATCTCGACGTATTGGTGATCGACACCGCTGCGGGTATTGGTGACTCGGTAGTCAGTTTTGTTCGCGCAGCCCAGGAAGTGTTGCTGGTGGTCTGCGACGAGCCGACTTCCATTACCGACGCCTACGCGCTGATCAAATTGCTCAACCGCGATTACGGCATGAACCGCTTCCGCGTCCTCGCCAACATGGCGCAGAGCCCGCAGGAAGGGCGCAACCTGTTCGCCAAGTTGACCAAGGTCACGGATCGCTTCCTTGACGTGGCCCTACAATATGTCGGCGCCGTGCCTTACGACGAAAGCGTGCGTAAAGCGGTGCAGAAGCAGCGTGCGGTGTACGAAGCCTTCCCGCGTTCCAAGTGCGCACTGGCGTTCAAGGCGATCGCGCAGAAGGTCGACACCTGGCCGCTGCCCGCCAACCCGCGTGGCCACCTTGAGTTTTTCGTCGAGCGCCTCGTGCAGCAAACGGCAGGGCCCGTGCTATGACCGCAAGCGGTATGAACTACTACAAGAAGTCGGCACGTGACGCGCAGTACGAACTGATCGAGCGTTACGCGCCACTGGTCAAACGCATTGCCTACCACTTGCTGGCGCGTTTGCCGGCGAGTGTGCAGGTCGAAGACCTGATCCAGGCCGGAATGATCGGTCTGCTCGAAGTCTCGACCAAATATGACGCCAGCAAAGGCGCCAGTTTTGAAACGTACGCGGGCATTCGAATCCGCGGCGCGATGCTCGACGAAGTGCGCAAAGGGGACTGGGCGCCACGCTCGGTTCACCGCAATACCCGTATGGTCAGTGACGCAATTCGCTCAATTGAAGCTAAAACCGGCCGTGACGCTAAAGATCACGAGGTTGCAGCCGAACTCCAATTGAGTCTCGACGATTACTACGGGATTTTGAATGACACCTTGGGCAGCCGCCTGTTCAGTTTCGACGACCTGCTGCAGGACGGCGAACACGAAGGGCTGCACGAGGATGGCGCGAGTGCTCATCTTGAGCCGTCGCGCGATCTGGAAGATGAACGTTTCCAGGCTGCGTTGGCGGACGCGATTGCCAATTTGCCGGAGCGTGAGCGACTGGTGTTGGCGCTGTACTACGACGAAGAGCTGAACCTCAAGGAGATCGGTGAAGTCCTTGGCGTCAGTGAATCGCGGGTCAGCCAGTTACACAGCCAGTGCGCGGCCCGTTTGCGGGGGCGTTTGGGGGAGTGGCGAGCGCGCTGAAGGCGGTGTGGGGACACTGCGAACGAGGCTGGTGCGGTGATGAACGGCACCGGTCTTGCTCTGTTGTGCTCCAGACAGTCTTCGAGTGCTAAGCCGATTGATTGAAGTGGCGCGTCCAGGTGCTGGGCGCGTTTAAGACTGCTTGGAGGTCGAATTGAACAAAGACATGAAAATCCTCATCGTTGATGACTTCTCAACGATGCGGCGGATCATCAAGAACCTGCTGCGTGATCTTGGGTTCACCAACACCGTCGAGGCTGACGATGGCGTGACTGCCATTCCAGTGCTCAACAGCGGCAGCATCGACTTTCTGGTAACGGACTGGAACATGCCGGGCATGACCGGTATCGACCTGCTGCGCCACGTGCGTGCCGATGAAAAGCTCAAGCACCTGCCAGTGCTGATGGTGACTGCAGAAGCCAAGCGCGAGCAGATCATTGAAGCCGCTCAGGCCGGTGTAAACGGCTACGTAGTCAAACCTTTCACGGCTCAGGCGTTGAAAGACAAAATCGAGAAGATTTTCGAACGCATCGGCTGATGAACGCGCGGGGGAGCTATGGAGCATAACGAATCTTCACAGGGCGATTTCGAGTCGACCCTGAAAAAACACGCGGTCGAACTGGTCGAAAGCCTTGAAAAAGGCAGGTTCGGCGACGCTGTGCAACTGATCCATGAGCTCAATCAGACCCGTGACCGTGGCCTGTACCAGGAAGTGGGCAAGCTCACACGTGAACTGCACAGTGCGATCGTCAACTTCCAGATCGACCCGAACATGCCGCAGGCCGAGGAAGTGTCGCAAATCACCGACGCCACCGAACGCCTGGGCTATGTGGTCAAGCTGACAGAGGCCGCGGCCAACCGCACCATGGATCTGGTGGAAAGCGCCACGCCGGTGGTCAATAGTCTGGCTGATGAAGCCCAGACCTTGAGCGCCGATTGGGGCCGCTTCATGCGTCGCGAGGTCGGGGCTGAAGAGTTCCGTGAACTGGCGCGCCGGGTCGACGGTTTTCTGTCACGCAGCAGCACGGACAACCGTGCGGTGTCGAGCAATCTCAACGACATCCTGCTGGCCCAGGATTACCAGGACCTGACCGGTCAGGTGATCAAGCGTGTGACCCAACTGGTCACCGAAGTCGAAAGCAATTTGCTCAAACTCGTGCTCATGGCCAGTCAGGTCGACCGCTTTGCGGGCATCGAACATGACCGCGCCGCGATGCTTGCAGAAAAAGATCCACAAAAACATCTCTCGCAGGGTGAAGGTCCGCAGATTCATGCCGATAAACGAGAAGACGTTGTGTCCGGTCAGGACGATGTGGACGATTTGTTATCCAGCCTCGGGTTCTAGAGTTTTGGAATTTTAGGTTTTTTGGGTTTTTAGACCTGTAGGAGCACCCCATTAATGAGCTTCGGCGCCGATGAAGAGATCCTTCAGGATTTCCTGGTTGAGGCCGGCGAGATTCTTGAGCAACTGTCCGAACAACTGGTCGAGCTGGAAAGCCGTCCGGATGACGCAGATCTGCTCAACGCAATTTTTCGCGGTTTCCACACTGTAAAAGGGGGCGCCGGCTTCCTTCAGCTCAATGAGCTGGTGGAGTGCTGTCACATCGCCGAAAACGTGTTCGACATCCTGCGCAAGGGTGAGCGTCGCGTTGATGCAGAACTGATGGACGTTGTCCTCGAAGCACTGGACGCGGTGAACAGCATGTTCAGCGAAGTCCGCGAGCGTGCTCCGATCACCGCCGCCACGCCGGAACTGCTGGCCGCCCTGGCGCGCCTGGCCGAACCGCAAGCGGCGGACGCAGCCCCGGCTTCGCCAGTGGCCGAGATGATCGAAGAACTGGTCGTTGAAGGCGACTCCTCGGGCGACATCACCGATAACGAATTCGAGCAACTGCTGGACTCGCTGAACGCCGTCAAGGCCGAAGCCGAAGCCCCGGCCGCTGCTGCCCCTGCGCAAACGGCCGCTGAAGCCGCGAGCGATGAAATCACCGATGCCGAGTTCGAGTCATTGCTCGATCAGTTGCACGGCAAAGGCCAGTTCGCGGTGGACGCGGTTGCGCCAGTTGCGGCAGCTGCTGCGGCACCGGCCAAGGGCGACAGCTCAGACATCACCGACGACGAATTCGAAGCACTGCTCGATCAGTTGCATGGCAAGGGCAACTTTGCCGTCGATGCGCTGGAGTCGGCGATTGCCTCGGCACCGGCGCCTGCTGCTCCAGCGGCGGCTGCTGCCGGCAGCGATCTGATCAGCGATCACGAGTTCGAATCGCTGCTCGACGAATTGCATGGCAAAGGCAAGTTCACTGACGTTGGTGCCGCGACTGCCGGCGCCGCTTCGACGGTGGCTGCGCCTGCCGCCAAGGCTGCGGCCGCTCCCGCTGCTGCGCCGAAAGCCGCGCCCAAGCCTGAGCCAAAAGCCGAAGCGCCAAAACCGGCTGCCGCTGCTGCACCGGCTCCGGCCCGTGCGCCGGCGACACCGCCACCGGAAAAACCGGCGAGCGAAGCCGAAACCACCGTGCGTGTCGACACGGCACGTCTCGACGAAATCATGAACATGGTCGGCGAGTTGGTGCTGGTGCGTAACCGTCTGGTGCGCCTGGGCCTGAACAGCGGCGATGAAGCCATGCAAAAGGCCGTGTCGAACCTCGACGTGGTCACGGCTGACTTGCAGACCGCGGTGATGAAGACGCGGATGCAGCCGATCAAGAAGGTCTTCGGGCGCTTCCCGCGTCTGGTTCGTGACCTCGCACGTCAGCTGAAGAAAGAGATCAACCTGGAACTGGTGGGTGAAGAAACCGACCTCGACAAAAACCTTGTCGAGGCCCTGGCCGACCCGCTGGTCCACTTGGTGCGCAACGCCGTCGACCACGGCATCGAGTCGCCAGAAGAACGCGAAGCGTCGGGCAAGGCCCGTGGTGGTCGCGTGGTGCTGGCAGCCGAGCAAGAGGGCGACCATATCCTGCTGTCGATTTCCGATGACGGCAAAGGCATGGACCCGAATGTCCTGCGTGCCATCGCGGTAAAACGCGGTGTGATGGACAAGGACGCGGCCGATCGCCTGAGCGATACCGAGTGCTACAACCTGATTTTCGCCCCGGGCTTCTCGACCAAGACCGAGATCTCCGACGTGTCCGGCCGTGGTGTCGGCATGGACGTGGTGAAGACCAAGATTTCCCAGCTCAACGGTTCGATCAACATCTACTCGACCAAGGGCCAGGGCTCGAAGATCGTCATCAAGGTGCCGCTGACCCTCGCGATCATGCCAACCCTGATGGTCATGCTCGGCAATCAGGCGTTTGCGTTCCCGCTGGTCAACGTCAACGAAATCTTCCACCTCGACCTGTCGACCACCAACGTTGTCGACGGCCAGGAAGTGGTGATCGTGCGGGACAAGGCGCTGCCATTGTTCTACCTCAAGCGCTGGCTGGTCAGCTCCGCCGCTCACGAAGAGCAGCGTGAAGGCCACGTGGTGATCCTTTCGGTGGGCACGCAGCGGATCGGCTTTGTCGTCGATCAACTGGTCGGTCAGGAAGAAGTGGTCATCAAGCCATTGGGCAAAATGCTGCAGGGCACTCCGGGCATGTCCGGCGCCACCATTACCGGTGACGGCCGCATCGCGCTGATTCTCGATGTTCCAAGCATGCTCAAGCGTTACGCCGCACGGCGTATTTGAATCCGGGGCGGCGGGGCGACAACGTCCCGCTGCACCTAATGGAGTGTTTATGGCAGTCAAAGTCCTGGTGGTGGACGATTCGGGTTTTTTCCGCCGCCGCGTCTCGGAAATTCTTTCAGCGGATCCGAGCATTCAGGTGGTCGGCACCGCCACCAACGGTAAAGAGGCGATCGATCAGGCGCTGGCACTCAAGCCGGACGTGATCACCATGGACTACGAGATGCCAATGATGGACGGCATCACGGCAGTGCGGCACATCATGCAGCGCTGCCCGACCCCGGTGTTGATGTTCTCCTCGCTGACGCACGAAGGCGCCCGGGTCACCCTGGATGCGCTGGACGCCGGTGCGGTGGATTTCCTGCCGAAGAATTTCGAAGACATCTCGCGTAACCCGGAGAAGGTCAAACAGTTGCTGTGCGAAAAGGTGCATAGCATCTCGCGCAGTAACCGTCGTTTCAGTGCTTACAGTGCGCCGGCTCCAGCCGCAGCACCGACGCCTGCTCCGGCGCCATCCAGCTTCAGCAGCCACAGCACCAGCGCACCGGTACGTCCGACACCCGCGCCTGTGCATGCACCTGCTCCAAGCCGTACTCCGGCCGCCAGCGCTTCGTCGCCAGCGCCGAAACGCAAAGCCTACAAACTGGTTGCCATCGGTACGTCGACTGGCGGCCCGGTGGCGCTGCAACGCGTGCTGACGCAATTGCCGGCGAATTTCCCGGCGCCGATCGTGCTGATCCAGCACATGCCGGCGGCGTTCACCAAGGCGTTTGCCGAGCGTCTCGACAAGCTCTGCCGCATCAGCGTCAAGGAAGCCGAGGATGGCGACATCCTGCGTCCGGGCCTGGCGTTGCTCGCGCCGGGTGGCAAGCAAATGATGATCGACGGCCGTGGCGCGGTGAAAATCCTCCCGGGCGACGAACGTCTGAACTACAAGCCGTGCGTGGACATCACTTTCGGTTCGGCGGCGAAATCCTACGGCGACAAAGTTCTGGCGGTGGTGTTGACCGGCATGGGCGCTGACGGCCGTGAAGGCGCACGTCTGCTCAAGCAGGGCGGCAGCGCGGTGTGGGCGCAGGACGAAGCCAGTTGCGTGATCTACGGCATGCCGATGGCCATCGTCAAAGCTGACCTCGCTGACGCGGTGTATAGCCTCGACGACATCGGCAAACACATTGTCGAGGCGTGTCTCTGATGGATGTTTTAAGCCTTATCGGGATCATCATGGCGTTCGTCGCCATCATCGGCGGTAACTACCTTGAAGGTGGTCACCTCGGTGCGCTGGCCAACGGCCCGGCGGCATTGATCGTACTGGGCGGCACCATCGGTGCCGCACTGCTGCAATCGCCGATGAGCGCGTTCAAACGCGCCATGCAGATCCTCGCCTGGATTCTGTTTCCGCCACGGGTCGATCTGGCCGGTGGCATCGATCGCGTCGTCAACTGGAGCCTCACCGCGCGCAAGGAAGGCCTGCTGGGCCTGGAAGGTGTAGCCGATGCCGAACCGGACAACTACTCGCGCAAGGGCCTGCAACTGCTGGTCGACGGCGCTGAGCCGGAAGCGATCCGCAGCATCCTCGAAGTGGATTTCTACACCCAGGAAGCCCGCGACATCGAGGCGGCGAAAGTCTTTGAAAGCATGGGCGGCTACGCGCCAACCATCGGCATCATCGGTGCGGTGATGGGCCTGATTCACGTGATGGGCAACCTCGCCGATCCGACGCAACTGGGCAGCGGCATCGCCGTGGCGTTCGTCGCGACCATTTACGGCGTGGCCAGTGCCAACCTGGTGTTGCTGCCGGTGGCGGCCAAGCTGAAGTCAATCGCGTTGCGGCAGTCGCGTTATCGCGAAATGTTGTTGGAAGGGATCCTGTCGATCGCCGAAGGTGAAAACCCTCGCTCCATTGAGTTGAAGCTGCAAGGCTTCATGGATTAAGGGAATAACCTCATGGCTCGTCGTCGCCACCAGGAAGAACACGTCAATCACGAGCGCTGGCTCGTGTCCTACGCGGATTTCATCACGCTACTGTTCGCGTTCTTCGTGGTGATGTACTCGATTTCGTCGATCAACGAAGGCAAGTACAAAGTCATTTCCGAAGCGCTGATCGGGGTCTTCACCGACTCCGACCGCTCGCTCAAACCGATCCCGATTGGTGATGAACGACCGAAGACCGTGACCCCGGCCAAGCCGCTGGTCAAGGACGCCGAACAGGTCGACGCCGGTATCGCCGGCGCCAGCGATCCACTGAAAAGCATTGCCGATGACATCAGCGCCGCCTTCGGTGACTTGATCAGCTCTAATCAGATGACCGTGCGTGGCAACGAACTGTGGGTCGAGATCGAACTCAACTCCAGCCTGTTGTTCGGCAGCGGTGACGCCATGCCAAGCGACATCGCCTTCAACATCATCGACAAGGTCGCGGCGATTCTGAAGCCGTTCGATAACCCGATCCACGTCGAAGGTTTCACCGATGATCAGCCGATCCGCACCGCGCAGTACCCGACCAACTGGGAGCTGTCTTCCGCGCGTTCAGCGAGCATCGTGCGCATGCTGGCGATGCAGGGTGTCAATCCTGGCCGCCTGGCCTCGGTCGGTTACGGTGAGTTCCAGCCGGTCGCCAATAACGCCACCGCTGAAGGCCGTGCGAAAAACCGTCGTGTGGTGCTGGTTGTGTCGCGCAATCTCGATGTGCGCCGCAGCCTCACGGGCACCGGAACCGCCAATGCGCAACCGGACGCTGCATTGAAGCGGGCTGGCACACAAACTGCACCGACCCCGGTCAAGACGCCGGGACGCGAGAGTGCCGTCAATTCTCCGTCACCCGCATTAACACGCTGAGCTATGTCTCGGTCGAGCATATCGGCCGGGAGGAACGAACCGAATGAGAGTCTGGGCAGTCGCCAATCAAAAGGGTGGTGTCGGTAAAACCACATCTTCCATCGCTTTAGCCGGATTGCTGGCCGAGGCGGGCAAGCGCGTGGTTGTGGTCGACCTCGACCCGCACGGCTCGATGACCAGCTATTTCGGCTACGACCCCGACAGCCTGGAACACAGCAACTACGACCTGTTTCTGCACAAGGGCAGCGTGCCGCAAGGCCTGCCGGGGCAGCTGCTGTTGTCGACCAGTGACGAACGTATTTCGCTGCTGCCATCGAGCACCGCGCTGGCAACCCTTGAGCGTCAGTCGCCGGGGCAGAGTGGCCTGGGTCTGGTAATCGCCAAGAGTCTGGCGCAGCTGTGGCAGGACTTCGATTACGCGGTGATCGACAGCCCGCCGTTGCTCGGCGTACTGATGGTCAACGCCCTGGCGGCGAGCCAGCAACTGGTGATCCCGGTGCAGACCGAGCATCTGGCCGTCAAAGGTCTGGAGCGCATGGTCAACACCCTGGCAATGATCAATCGTTCGCGCAAACAGGCGTTGCCGTTCAGTATCGTGCCGACCCTGTTCGATCGCCGTACGCAAGCTTCGATGCATACCTTGCGCGTGCTGCGCGACAAATTTCCCGAGGAGATCTGGCAGGGTTACATCCCGGTCGATACCCGTCTGCGCGATGCCAGTCGTGCCGGTGTCACGCCTTCGCAATTCGACGGCAAGAGCCGTGGCGTGCTGGCGTATCGCGCGCTGCTCAAGCATCTGTTGGCGCAACAACTTGTTCCGCAGGTGGCTTGAATGACGTTGAACCTTGTAGGAGCTGCCGCAGGCTGCGATCTTTTGATCTTGCTTTGTGGCGCTCCTGAAAAGATCAAAAGATCGCAGCCTGCGGCAGCTCCTACATGGGGTTGCGTATGAATCGGCCGGTCAAGTTGACGTCGAAGCCGCAATTGGCGCTGCAGTCTTATCTGGATAATTTGCTGCAGGAAATTCCTGAGGAGCTGCCGCCGGTCATTGAGGCGCAGCCTGAAGTTGTGGAAAGCAGCGAGGCGCTGGACGAGTTCCAGGCAGCGGTACTGGAAGAGCAGGCGCGTGACGCGCAGAAAGCGGCCAGGCCTGCTGCGCCGGTTGCCGCGCCTGCCGTTGCAGCGGTTGCCAAAGCGCCGGTGGCTTTGATCGAGGAAGCAGCGCCGGTTCGTGCATCGGTCTCGACGCTCGCTCCGCTGCTGCAAACCCAATTGCTGAAAACCGCGCCGGAACCGGTCGTGGTCGAACCAGCTCCGGCACCCGTCGCACCCGCACCCGTCGAGCAGACGCTGGTTCCGCCGCTGGTGGAAGTGCATCTGCCGCCGAACAACACGCCGCCACCGGTGGAAACCGACGGACGTCCGGCGTGGGCCTCGGAAGCCTTCGAATGCCTGCTGTTCGACGTCGCTGGCCTGACCCTGGCCGTGCCGCTGGTGTGCCTCGGCTCGATCTATTCGCTGGCCGGCCATGAGCTGACGCCGTTGTTCGGTCAGCCGGAATGGTTCCTCGGGATTCTGCCGAGCCAGGCCGGCAACCTGAAAGTGCTGGACACCGCGCGCTGGGTCATGCCCGATCGCTATCGCGATGACTTCCGTCAGGGCCTGCAGTACGTGATTTCGGTACAAGGTTACGAGTGGGGGCTGGCAGTGCATCAGGTCAGCCGCTCGTTGCGTCTGGACCCGAATGAAATCAAATGGAGAAGTCACCGGGGTCAGCGGCCATGGCTCGCCGGCACCGTGATTGAGCACATGTGTGCATTGCTTGACGTTTCCGCACTGGCCGAGTTGATCGCCAGCGGTGGGGCAAAGCACCTCGGCGGCCACAAGCCGCTACATAAACCGACATAGCTGCCGACATAACAATCAGGCGACGGCATTGTTGAATGCCGCCACACAGAACACACACCGCTCAGAGCGGTTTTTTCGAGGGGTCAGGGTATGAGTAGTCAGGCGACGAATGCAAAAGGTTCTGAAGATCCGATCCTGCAATGGGTAACCTTCAAACTGGACAACGAAACCTACGGCATCAACGTGATGCGCGTTCAGGAAGTGCTGCGCTACACCGAGATCGCTCCAGTGCCAGGTGCACCGAGCTACGTGCTGGGCATCATCAACCTGCGCGGTAACGTGGTCACCGTGATCGACACCCGTCAGCGCTTCGGCCTGAACAGCGGCGAGATCAGCGACAACACCCGTATCGTCATCATCGAAGCCGATAAGCAAGTCGTCGGCATCATGGTCGACAGCGTGGCCGAAGTGGTTTACCTGCGTCAGTCGGAAATCGAGACGGCGCCAAACGTCGGCAACGAAGAATCGGCCAAGTTCATCCAGGGCGTGTGCAACAAGAACAACGAGTTGCTGATCCTGGTCGAGCTGGACAAGATGATGAGCGAAGAAGAATGGTCGGACCTGGAGAATATCTGATTGATTCTCGAGGTCGCGGTCATTGTCCTGTTCCTCTTCTGGGCAGGCACGCTGGCAATGTTTGTGTCGTACATCAAGGCGCAGCGCGTCATCGCTGCGCAACAGGCCCAGGGCGATGCGCTGCGTGATCAGCGCATCAAGGAACTGGCCAAGCGTGTCGACGATTACCAGAACGGCAATGTGCGCATGGGCGACGCCCTGCACGAGTTGCGCGCGGTGGTGAGTCCGTTGCCGGACAAGATTGTCGCGCTTGAACAACGCGACCCGTCGAGCCTGTCATTCGCCCAGGCGGCGAAACTGGTAGGCATGGGCGCAAGCGTCGATGAACTGACTCAGTCCTGCGGGTTGACCCAGGCTGAGGCGGAGTTGATGCGCAAGCTTCACAAGAACTAGAAGCAAGATCAAAAGATCGCAGCCTTCGGCAGCTCCTACAGGGAAACGCATTCCAATGTAGGAGCTGCCGAAGGCTGCGATCTTTTGCTTTTAAGGCTTAATAATCATCGCCGCGATCAGTGATGTCCTTCTCGACCATCGGCGCATTCGGGTCCTGCCCCTCGGGGAATTTGCCCTTCAGATTCCACGCAAACGCGATGATCTCGGCGATGGTGTGATACAGCTCTTCGGGAATGCTGTCGCCCAGTTCCATCCTCGCCAGCAAGCGCACCAATTCAGCATTCTCATAGATCGGCACTTCGCAATCACGAGCAATGCGCAGGATTTCTTCGGCCAGTTCATCATCACCCTTGGCGGTGAGGGTCGGGGCGTGGTTGCCGTCGTACTTGAGGGCGATGGCCTGGCGTGGGGCAGTGGAATCGTTCATGCGGTTTCGTCGACCCAGCGGTGTTCGAGGCGGGTTTGGTTGCCCTGCGGCGGGGTGCCGAGGTGGCAGTCGAGGTCGCCGACGTTGAGCCCGCGATCTAGCAGGCGTTGGCGCAGGGCGAACAGGTTGTTGCCGATCAGGTCCGCGGTGTACGGCCGTTCGGCCCACAGTTGGCTGGACAGGCTGCCGGCGATCAGTTGCGCCTGAATCTGCATCGGCCCGAGCGGCTCCATGTCGAACGCCAGATCGACGCGCCACAGTTGTTGCTTGGGCTCGCGCTCGTCACGGCGCTCGTTCGGTTGCGGTTCGCGCTCCGGCGCTTCTTCACGCTGAAACTTGACCTGCAACGGCACGATGTCCTGCAGGTTGCGCATGGGGATTTCCAGTTGCCAGGTGCTGAGCAGACGCCCGTCGTCGGTGACGCCGGTCTGCTCCAGGCTCGACAGTTGATGGCTTTGCAGGCGCGAAACCGCGGCAGCAGCGAGGCGCAGCAATTGCTCCAGATCGCCTTCGCCGTCCTGACTTTGCAGCAAACGCTCGGGCAGCGGGAAGCTGCTGGGCACCGGTTTGGCGCTGACCTGGCCGAGCATGCCGAGGGCGTTGCGGACGAAGCTCGGCAGCGCTTGCGCCAAGGTGTTGGCGGCGATGATCGCGTTGAAACTGGTGCTGCTCGGCAGGCCCGGGGTAAGTTGTGCGATCAGCTTGAGCAGATCGGCTTTCATGTCCGGAGCCAGCGTCGGGTTCTGGCCGGTCAGCAGTTTTGCTTCGAGGAACGCGCCGCTGTTGGCCAGCGCCAGCGCGACGCCTTTGGCGGTGCTCAGTTGTTGCACGTCTGGCAGGCTGGCAAGGAGTTTGTCGACCACCGCGCGCAAATCCTGCGATGTCTGATCGGTATCGCTCGGCAGATTTTGCAAAGCATTCAGCAACCCTGTCAGGGATGCCTGACGACTTTGCTGGCCGAGCAGTTGCTGACTGACGGCCAGTTGTTCCTGGCGGCTGCTCATCGGCAGAAACTTGAGGGTTTGTGAGTCTTCCACCAACGCCGACAGCAAGGTGCCAATGCGCAGCGGCTGCGGGCTGTCGATGGTCAATGTGCTGCCGCTCTGTGCGGTGTTGAGCAGGCTGACCAGCGAGCGGAACACCGCTGCCTGCCCCGGCGTCTGCGGTAGCGCCTGCGAGGTCAGCACTTTGCCTTGCAGCAGCGTGCCGACCGGCAATTGCGCGGTGTCGATGCGGGTGAGGGTGGCGACGCTGCTGGCAATCGCCTGCTGCACGGTAATCGCCAGGTTGCCCGCCGAGGGCTGGGTGATCGCCAGACTGGTGCCTTGGGGCAACGGCAGATTGCTGGTCGCCTGCACGGTGGTCTGGCGTCCGCCGTCGACGGTCACCTTGAGCAATAACTGAAAGGTCTGGTCCGCCTGCTTGAGCGACAACACCTCGGCCTTGGCGCTTTGCCCGGCGCCGATCAGGCCTTCGACCGGGGTCAGCAGCTTGAGCAGCTCACCGACCTGCGGGCGAACGGTCGCCGGGGTGGTGGGCGGGAGCGGGAGGATGTTCATTTCGCCTGTCATACGCGGACACAACCTGAGGAAATTGCACTCTTGAGAGTAAGGCACGACATGTATAATGCCGCCCGTCTTGCGCTTCGAATAAAAAACATAGCAATTGTTTGACCCAGCTCTCTAGATCGAGCCGTCAATGCATCTATGCTGCATCTCTTTAACGGCCGCGCCAGAGCCGACTTGAACCGTATAAGGCCCGTGATCCCTTGACCAGTCCTGTCCTGCAAACCGTTGCCCTCGCGTGTGAACGTGATCTGCGGCTGCTCTTCGAAAATCTCGAATTGAGACTCGCCAGTGGCGATATGGTGCAGATCAGCGGACCCAACGGCAGCGGCAAGACCAGCCTGTTACGCCTGCTATCCGGGTTGATGCAGCCGACCGCCGGGCAAGTCCTGCTCAATGGCCAGCCGCTGAGCGAACAACGCAGCGAACTCGCACGCAACCTGCTGTGGATCGGCCACGCCGCCGGGATCAAGGATTTGCTCACCCCGGAAGAAAACCTGTCTTGGCTCTGCGCGCTGCATCATCCCGCCGAACGCGAGGCCATCTGGCAAGCGCTGGCAGCTGTAGGATTGCGCGGTTTCGAAGATGTTCCCTGCCATAGCCTGTCCGCCGGTCAGCAGCGCCGCGTGGCGCTGGCACGCTTGTATCTCGACAGCCCGCCGCTGTGGATTCTCGATGAGCCGTTCACCGCGCTGGACAAGCAAGGCGTGGCGCAGCTCGAAGAACATCTGGCCGGGCACTGCGAACGCGGTGGTCTGGTGGTGTTGACCACGCACCACACGCTGAGCCGGATGCCGGCCGGTTATCGCGACATCGATCTGGGGAACTGGTCAGTATGAGTGTGTTTGGCCTGCTGGTTGCCCGTGAATCCCGATTGCTGTTTCGCCGCCCGGCGGAACTGGCCAATCCACTGATTTTCTTCGCCATCGTCATCGCATTGTTCCCGCTGGCCGTTGGCCCGGAAACTCAAGTGTTGCAAAACCTGTCCCCCGGGTTAGTCTGGGTGGCGGCGCTGTTGTCGGTCCTGCTCTCGCTGGACGGGCTGTTCCGCAGTGATTTCGAAGACGGATCGCTGGAACAGTGGGTCCTTTCGTCGCACCCGCTGCCACTTCTGGTCTTGGCCAAGGTGCTGGCACACTGGCTTTTCTCCGGTCTGGCACTGGTTCTGCTCTCACCGCTGCTGGCGTTGATGCTCGGTTTGCCTGCCGCCTGTCTGCCGGTTTTGCTGCTTTCGTTGCTGCTGGGAACACCGGTGCTGAGCTTGCTCGGCGCGGTGGGCGCGGCGCTGACGGTCGGTTTGAAGCGTGGCGGCCTGTTGCTGGCGCTGCTGATTTTGCCGCTGTACATCCCGGTGTTGATCCTTGGCAGTGGCGCCTTGCAGGCAGCCCTCCAAGGCATGCCGGCGACCGGGTATCTGCTGTGGCTGGGTAGCCTGACCGCCCTGGCGATCACCCTGACACCGTTTGCAATAGCTGCTGGCCTGAAGATCAGCGTCGGCGAATAATGAGGTCTGGTTAAAATTTAACCAGCAAAGACCCTGAGACTGCTCACACCGATGAGCGGCACCCGTGATGGAAACAGTATGAACTGGACCTGGTTTCACAAGCTCGGCTCGCCCAAGTGGTTCTACGGCATCAGCAGCAAGTTCCTGCCGTGGTTGAGCATTGCAGCGTTGCTGCTGATCGGCGTCGGCGTTGTTTGGGGCCTGGCCTTCGCGCCGCCGGACTATCAGCAAGGCAATAGCTTTCGCATCATCTACATCCACGTACCCGCCGCGATGCTCGCTCAGTCGATCTACGTGATGCTGGCGGTGTGCGGCATCGTGGGCCTGGTGTGGAAGATGAAACTGGCCGACGTCGCCCTGCAATGCGCCGCGCCGATCGGCGCGTGGATGACCGCCGTAGCGCTGGTCACCGGGGCGATCTGGGGCAAACCGACGTGGGGCTCGTGGTGGGTCTGGGACGCGCGTCTGACCTCGATGCTGATTCTGCTGTTTCTGTACTTCGGCGTGATCGCGCTGGGCAATGCCATCAGCAACCGCGACAGCGCCGCCAAGGCCTGCGCGGTGCTGGCCATCGTCGGTGTGATCAACATTCCGATCATCAAATACTCGGTGGAGTGGTGGAACACCCTGCACCAGGGCGCGACCTTCACCCTCACGGAAAAACCGGCGATGCCGGCGGAAATGTGGCTGCCACTGCTGCTGACGGTGCTGGGTTTCTACTGCTTCTTCGGCGCCGTGCTGTTGCTGCGCATGCGCCTTGAAGTGCTCAAGCGCGAAGCCCGCGCCAGTTGGGTGAAAGAAGAAGTGCAGCACAGTCTGGAGGCCGCTCGATGAGTTTTGCTTCATTCGGCGACTTCCTCGCCATGGGCCATCATGGCCTGTATGTCTGGTCGGCCTATGGCATCTGTCTGGCGGTGTTGGCTCTTAACGTGGCGGCACCGATTCTGGCCCGCAAGCGCTATCTGCAACAAGAGGCGCGTCGTTTGCGCCGGGAGAACAGCAAGTGAATCCGCTGCGCAAGAAACGTCTGATCATCATTCTGGCCATTCTGGTCGGAGTCGGCGCTGCCGTCGGCCTGGCCCTCAGCGCCCTGCAGCAGAACATCAATCTGTTCTACACGCCGACGCAGATCGCCAACGGCGAAGCGCCGCAAGACACGCGCATTCGCGCCGGAGGCATGGTTGAGGCCGGTTCGTTGCAGCGCTCGAAAGATTCGCTGGACGTCAAATTCGTCGTCACCGACTTCAATAAATCCGTGACCATCGCCTATCGCGGCATCCTCCCGGATCTGTTCCGCGAAGGGCAGGGCATCGTCGCCCTCGGCAAGCTCAACGCCGACGGCGTGGTAGTGGCCGATGAAGTGCTGGCCAAGCACGACGAGAAGTACATGCCGCCGGAAGTGACCAAAGCCTTGAAAGACAGCGGTCAATCGGCACCAACGCCTGCGAAGGAGGGTTGATCGATGACATCGGCAATTTTTATTCCTGAACTCGGTCATCTGGCGATGATCCTGGCGCTGTGTTTTGCGCTGGTGCAGGCCGTGGTGCCATTGATTGGCGCCTGGCGCGGCGACCGTTTCTGGATGAGTCTGGCCCAGCCTGCCGCGTGGGGGCAGTTTGCGTTTTTGCTGTTCGCGTTCGGCATTCTGACCTACGCGTTCATGACCGATGACTTCTCCGTCGCCTATGTGGCGAACAACTCCAATACCGCGTTGCCGTGGTACTACAAATTCAGTGCAGTGTGGGGCGCCCACGAAGGGTCGTTGCTGCTCTGGGCCCTGATTCTCGGTGGCTGGACCTTTGCCGTGTCGGTGTTCTCGCGGCAGTTGCCGCAAGTCATGCTGGCGCGAGTGCTGGCGGTGATGGGCATGATCAGCACCGGTTTCCTGCTGTTCCTGATCCTCACGTCCAACCCGTTCAAACGCATCCTGCCGCAAATGCCCAGCAATGGCGCTGACCTCAATCCACTGTTGCAAGACATCGGCCTGATCGTGCACCCGCCGATGTTGTACATGGGTTACGTCGGCTTTTCGGTGGCGTTTGCCTTCGCCATCGCCGCGTTGATGGGCGGTCGACTGGATGCCGCGTGGGCGCGCTGGTCGCGTCCGTGGACCATCGTCGCCTGGGCCTTCCTCGGCATCGGTATCACCCTCGGTTCGTGGTGGGCGTACTACGAACTCGGCTGGGGTGGCTGGTGGTTCTGGGACCCGGTGGAAAACGCCTCGTTCATGCCATGGCTGGTCGGCACCGCGCTGATTCACTCGCTGGCGGTCACGGAAAAACGTGGCGTGTTCAAGAGCTGGACGGTGTTGCTGGCGATTGCTGCGTTTTCGCTGAGCCTGCTTGGTACGTTCCTCGTGCGTTCCGGCGTGCTGACTTCGGTGCATGCGTTTGCCTCCGATCCGGAGCGCGGCGTGTTCATCCTGATCTTTCTGTTGTTCGTGGTCGGCGGCTCGCTGACGCTGTTCGCCCTGCGCGCACCCGTGGTCAAGAGTCAGGTCGGTTTCAACCTGTGGTCGCGGGAAACCCTGCTGCTGGGCAACAACCTGGTGCTGGTCGTTGCTGCGTCGATGATTCTGCTCGGTACGCTGTATCCGCTGATTCTTGATGCCCTGAGCGGCGCGAAAATGTCGGTCGGCCCGCCGTACTTCAACGCGCTGTTCATTCCGTTGATTGCGCTGCTGATGATGGTCATGGCGGTCGGCGTGATCGTGCGCTGGAAAGACACGCCGGTGAAATGGCTGGCCGGCATGCTGACCCCGGTGCTGCTCGGCAGCGTCGCGCTGGCGGTGGTGGCCGGTGTCGCTTACGGCGATTTCAACTGGGCGGTGATCGCGACCTTCCTGCTCGCTGCGTGGGTATTGCTCGCCGGTGCGCGCGACATCGTCGACAAGACCCGGCACAAAGGCTTGATCAAAGGTTTACCGACCCTGACCCGCAGTTATTGGGGCATGCAGATCGCGCACCTCGGCATCGCCGTGTGTGCGCTCGGCGTGGTGTTGTCGAGTCAGAACAGTGCCGAACGCGATCTGCGTCTGGCGCCGGGCGAGTCGATGGATCTGGCCGGTTATCACTTTGTCTTCGAAGGCGCCAAGCACTTCGAAGGGCCGAACTTTACCTCGGACAAAGGCACGATTCGGGTCATTCGTGACGGCAAGGAAGTCAGCGTGCTGCACCCGGAAAAACGTCTGTACACCGTGCAGAACTCGGTGATGACCGAAGCCGGTATCGACGCCGGTTTCACCCGTGACCTTTACGTCGCCCTCGGTGAACCGCTGGACAACGGCGCGTGGGCGGTGCGCGTGCACGTCAAACCGTTCGTGCGCTGGATCTGGTTCGGCGGCTTGCTCACTGGTTTTGGTGGATTGCTGGCGGCGCTGGATCGACGTTATCGGGTCAAGGTGAAAGCCAAGGTGCGTGAAGCACTGGGCATGACGGGAGCGGCTGCATGAGACGTTGGTTGATGCTGGTGCCACTGGCGATTTTTCTGCTGGTGGCGGTGTTTCTTTATCGCGGTCTGTATCTCGATCCGGCGGAGTTGCCGTCGGCGATGATCAACAAGCCGTTCCCGGAGTTTTCCCTGCCCAACGTGCAGGGCGACAAGAGCCTGACCAAAGCTGACATTCTTGGCAAACCGGCTCTGGTCAACGTTTGGGGCACCTGGTGCATTTCCTGCCGGGTCGAGCATCCGGTGCTGAACAAACTCGCCGAGCGCGGCGTGGTGATCTACGGCATCAACTACAAGGACACCAACGCTGATGCCTTGAAGTGGCTGGCCGAATTCCACAATCCGTATGCGCTGGACATCCGCGACGACGAGGGCTCGCTGGGACTGAACCTCGGCGTCTACGGCGCCCCGGAAACCTTTTTCATCGACGCCAAGGGCATCATCCGCGACAAGTACGTCGGCGTGATTGATGAACAAGTCTGGCGCGAAAAACTCGCAGCCAAGTATCAGGCGCTGGTCGATGAGGCCAAGCCATGAAGCGCTTTATGGCTGCGTTGATATTGGGTTTGAGTCTGGTCGGTGTCGCCCATGCCGCCATCGACACCTACGAGTTCGCCAAAGAAGGCGATCGTGAGCGTTTTCGCGAGTTGACCAAGGAACTGCGCTGCCCCAAGTGCCAGAACCAGGACATCGCCGACTCCAACGCGCCGATTGCCGCGGACCTGCGCAAAGAGATTTTCCGCATGCTCGGCGAGGGCAAGGACAACCAGCAGATCATCGACTTCATGGTCGATCGCTACGGTGATTTCGTTCGCTACAAACCGGCGCTCAACGCCAAGACTGCGCTGCTGTGGTTCGGCCCGGCCGGCCTGCTGCTCGGTGGTCTGGTGGTGATCGCGGTGATCGTCCGCCGTCGTCGCGGCCAGCGTGCCGAGACTCCGCAAGCGCTGTCCAGCGAAGAGCGTCAGCGCCTCGACCAACTGTTGGATAAAAACCAAGAATGATTGATTTCTGGCTTGCCGCAGGGCTGTTGCTTCTGGTCGCCCTGAGTTTTCTGCTGATCCCGGTGCTGCGTGAACGTCGCGCCCAGCGTGAAGAGGATCGTACTGCCCTGAACGTTGCGCTGTATCAGGAGCGCGTCGCCGAGTTGCAATCGCAACAGGCTGAAGGTGTGCTCGACGCCGCGCAAATGGACAGCGGTCGTGCCGAGGCGGCGCGTGAGTTGCTGGCCGATACCGAAGGGGTTGCCGCACCGCGTATCTCGAAACTGGGTAAACCGTTGCCGCTGCTGGCGGCAGTCTTGGTGCCCGTGCTGGGCCTCGGCCTGTATATGCACTTCGGCGCTGCCGACAAAGTCGAGCTGACCCGCGAATTTGCCCAGGCACCGCAGTCGATGGAAGAAATGACCCAGCGTCTGGAACGTGCTGTTGCGGCGCAACCGGATTCCGCTGAAGGCCTGTATTTCCTCGGTCGTACCTACATGGCGCAAGAGCGTCCGGCGGACGCGGCGAAGATGTTCGAACGCGCTGCCAATCTGGCCGGACGTCAACCGGAGCTGCTCGGTCAGTGGGCGCAGGCGCAGTATTTTGCTGATGGCAAAAAGTGGTCGGCGAAGATTCAGGCCCTGACTGACGAAGCGCTGAAGGCGGATCCGAAAGAAGTGACCAGCCTTGGTTTGCTCGGTATCGCTGCGTTTGAAGGCGAGCGTTATCAGGAAGCGATCGATTACTGGAACCGTCTGCTGGCGCAACTGCCGCCTGAGGATAGCTCCCGCGCCGCGCTGCAAGGCGGGATCAAACGCGCCGCCGAACGTCTGGAAGCCAGCGGTGGCAAAGTCGCTCAGGCACCGGTAGCCGCGAAAGCCGCACTGTTGAAAGTCAGCGTCGATCTGGCCAGCGAACTCAAAGGCAAGGTGCAACCGGGCGACAGCGTATTCATTTTCGCCCGCGCCACCTCCGGTCCACCGGCACCGCTGGCAGCCAAACGCCTGACCGTGGCCGATCTGCCGGTGACCGTCGAACTGGGCGATGCTGACGCAATGATGCCGCAGTTGAAACTGTCGAACTTCCCTGAAGTCCAACTGGTTGCGCGCATCTCCCGCGCCGGCCAACCGACTGCCGGCGAGTGGGTCGGTCGCAGCGGCCCTCTGGCCAGCAGCACCACTGCGCTACAAAAACTGACCATCGACAGCCCGGACAAATAGCCGGGCACAACAGGAAAGCACCGCCATGCACACCATCGCCCGAATCACAGTCCTCACACTGGCCCTGGGCTTGAGTGCATGTGCGGTGCAACGACCGGAACCGACGACGAATTTGCCGCCAATTCCGCCGTCGCAGCCAAGCCCGACCCCGTCGACTTCGCCGACGCCTGGCAAAAGCATCCCGGCGAAACCGGCCAAACCGGTGCCGCGCACCTCGGCCAGCTTCGCCCCGCCACCGGGCGGCAACAGCCACTGGGACCAGAAACTCGGCGTCTACGTCCTCGACGACCAGACCAATACCTTCTACCGCCAGCGCACCTACTACCGCTGGAACAACGGCTGGAGCCGCTCCGTCAGCCCGAACGGCCCGTGGGAAGACACCAACATCCACGGCGTGCCACCGGGGTTGGGCAAGCAATTCGGGCAGTAAATGAAAACGGCGATCTTCGGATCGCCTTTTTTTTGTCTGTCGATTGCGCTGGTGATTTCACAGGATCGCGCGGTAGCTGCCGAGCGCTTGAATCGACTTCTTCAACCCCTGACGTTGTAGCAAACTCAGAAACGATTCGACGTCCATCGTGGGTGTTTTCAATTGTTTGCGTTGGTGCTGCGCGGCTGCGACAACGGCTGCCGAATCCAGATGAAACAGGTTTTCGACGAACTCATCCGGGTGTTGCGCCTCAATACCGAAAGGGGCGAGGTATTTGTCGGGAAAATCTTTCAAATTAAACGTCACGATCACGCCAGCATTGCAACGAATCGCTGCTGCCAGAACATGGCGGTCATCCAGATCGGGCAATGACAATCCACTGACCAAATTTTCATAGTCGTAGACGCAGGCATCGGGAATCGCCTGATCCATCAGCTCCGAGGTGCGATCCAATTGCTCGATTGTCAGGTCAGTGCGGTTCTTCAACAGATTGCGTTTCCATTCGCCGTGAATCTCCTTGGTCCATCGTGCCCGGAATAGCCCTGAGAGGGCTAACCACATCAAAAAGTCTCTCAATGGGGCTGGGTACAAAACACATGCATCGTATACAGCAGTGAAAGAGGAATGCCTCACTCGTAACCTGTCCTTAACGCTTGTGCCTGCTCTGCGAGAAGCATCATTGCCTGCTCGCTGGCGCTGTCACGCCGGGTCTTATAATCCATCAGATCGGCAAAGCGCACACGTCGGTGCTTGCCGGTTTTGTGGTAGGAAATCTCGCCACTTTCCAGCAGTTTAATCATGTGCGGGCGTGAGACGTTGAGCAGGTCGGCGGCTTCTTGGGTGGTCAGTTCGGCGTGTACTGGCACGACTTTAACGGCGTTGCCCTCTGCCAGCGCTGTAAGAATGTCAGCAAGCAAGCGCAGGGCGGACGTTGGCAACTCGACACGATGAGCTTCGTTCTGCTCATCGAAGATATGTATGTGCTGGGTTTCGAATTGGGTAGCGAGGTAAGCGGCCAAGGCACGCTGGCCCTCGATGGCGGCTTTGATCTCGCGCTCTACGGGGAGGGTGACCGGCGGATGAATAACAATCGACATGATGGTTTTCCAGCTTTCTGAAAAGACAATGTCTGGACGTTATTCGAATTAAACGAAAATCGCAATAAACGAAACGTTACGCGTCAATGGTTGCTCACTAGAAGCCCGTGGACACACTCAACAATCGCCCTTGCCTTGGCACTCGCCATCTGCCCCGTCGGAAAAACCGCCCACACATCGTTATCCGGCAGCGTCCACTCCTACAGGGGAGTCGTATTGATTAAAACGAGGCTTTACCGACCTAGGAGCCGCCATCGACGAACAATGTCTGCCCGGTGATGAAGCCACTCTGTTCTGAAGGTAGAAACTGCCATTGCCATAACAATCCCTTCTGGTCTTCCATTGTTCAGGGCTTTGGATGTGAGCCGCTGAGTGTATTCGGGTCCGGTTGCGATGCAATCAATCACATTCTGTAAAACAACCGGGCGTCGCTTCCAGAATTTCTATGCTTGAGTAAATATAACTCTAGAGTTATTTTTGTGAGGCCAAGGCAAGGAGGCGGTTGGTGCAGAGCAGGCTATTGATCAAGGAGTTGGAGGATGCAGGCTGGACGCTGGATCGGGTCACTGGCAGTCATCACATCTTCAGGCACCGATACAACCCGTACACGATTCCCGTTCCTCACCCGAAAAAGGATTTGCCACTGGGGACGGTCAAAAGCATCAGGAGGCGTGCCGGGTTGTACAACCCGCCAGCCAGTTATGAAGGAGATCGGTAATGCAATATCCAATCTGCATCGAATGGGGTGATGAAAATACCGCCATCGGTATTCAGATCCCTGATATTCCCGGCGCAGTAACGGCAGGGGATAGCTTTGAAGATGCCTACAAGGCTGCGGTTGAAGTCGCCCACATCATGCTGCAGGAGATCGCGGCAGACGGGGAGTCGATTCCTATGCCGACTTCGGCATCTGCTCATCGCAGTAATCCGGACTTTGCCGATATGGGATGGGGCATGCTCGAGCTGGACATTTCGCCGTATCTGGGCAAGACCGAGAAGGTCAACGTAACGCTGCCCGGTTACGTGATTCAGCGCATCGATCGTTATGTGCGCGAACACAATGTCAAAAGCCGCTCCTCCTTTCTGGCGGATGCGGCAATGGAGAAACTGGTTCGTTATTAAGCTTCCTCGCTCCCCCAGGCTCAGTGAATAACCTGTGGGAGCGAGCCTGCTCGCGAAGCTTTTGACGCTTCACGCAGTCGCCAATGAACCACGCTGCGAAACACTCAAAAACCGCAACAATGCCAACAGCGGGAACGCACTGCCGACAATCACGATCCACAACCAGCCGCCATGCTCATACAACGCACTGGCGACCGACGAGCCGAAGGCGCCGCCGATGAAGATGCTGGTCATGTACAGCGCGTTCAAACGACCACGGCTCTTTGCGTCCAGCGAGTAGACCGCGCGCTGACCGAGGACCATGTTCATCTGCACGCAGAAGTCGAGCACCACGCCGGTCACGGCCAGGCCGATGACGCTGTAGGCCGGGTGGATGAAGGCGGGCAGGAAGCTCAGGCTGGCGAAGATCATGGCCAGCAGCGAGGCGATGCGGGTGTGACCGGCATCGGCCAGACGCCCGCTGATTGGCGCGGCGATGGCACCGATGGCGCCGACCAGGGCGAAGATCGCGATTTCGCTTTGCGACAGGCCATGGTTACGCGCCAGTTCCAGCGGCACTGCCGTCCAGAACAGGCTGAACGTGGCGAACATGCAGCCCTGATAAAACGCACGTTGACGCAGCACCGGTTGTTGGCGCAGCAGCGTCCACAACGAGCCAAGCAGTTGGCCATACGTGGCGCTGTGATCCGGTTGGCGCTTGGGCACGGTCAGCGCCAGTACCACGCTGATCGCTGCCATCAGTGCCGCAGCAATCATGAACATCGCCCGCCAGCCGAGGTGATCTGCAACCACGCTCGATACCGGTCGCGCCAACAGAATCCCCAGCAACAAACCGCCCATGATCCCGCCGACCACACGGCCACGGGATTCCTCCGGAGCAAGGTGCGCCGCCAGAGGAATCAGAATCTGCACCGACACCGAGCTGAAGCCGACCAACAACGAGATCAGCAGAAACACATTAGGCTGATCGGTAAACGCCGCCGCCAACAGGCTGGCAATCGCCACCACGGTGGTGATGATCATCAACCGACGGTTTTCCAGCAGGTCCGCCAGCGGCACCAAAAAAAACAGGCCCAGCGCATAGCCGATCTGCGTCAGCGAAACGATGAAACTGGCCATGGTGTCGCTCAGGCCAATGTCCGGCGCGATCAGGCCGATGATTGGCTGCGCATAGTAGATGTTGGCAACGATGGCGCCGCAGCAGAAGGCGAACAGCAGCACCATGCCTCGGGTCATTGCGTGAGTCGTGGCGATCATAGGAGTTACTCGATCCAGCGAAAGGAATGCGGTGAGGCTAAGGGACAAACCGAACGGGCAGAAGCAGCCTTCGGTTGATATCAGTTATTACGTCGGGTAATGACGGCCGTGGCCATTCGGGGCGAACCTTGCGTCCGACCGTTGAGGGCTGATGATACATTCACTTACATCTTCTTCGATAGCGTGCTTATGTTTGCATCGGTTGTTCCACGTAGATCACCGGAGGAATGCAATGTTTCGTCAGACGCTTCGCCATACCGCAACGATTGTCCTGATCAGTCTGCTCGGCGCGACGAGCGTGCAGGCCGCTGATGCACCGGGGATGCGCCTCGGCGTACGCGGCGAGATCACCGGGGTCAGCGCAGACAGCTTGAAAGTCAAAGTCAACAGCGGCGAGAACGTGGTGATTCACTTGACCGGCGACACCAAAATTCGCGCCGTCACCCTGGCCAATATCGAAGACATCAAGCCCGGCAGCTACATCGGTTCGGCGGCGATGTCGCAGGAGGATGGCACGCTCAAGGCGCTGGAAGTGCATGTGTTTCCGCCGGAGCTGGCGGGTAGCGGCGACGGTCATCGACCGTTCGATCTGGCCAAGGGCAGCAGCATGACCAATGGCAGTGTCGGCGATCTGGTGGTGAGCAACGGGCGGGTGCTGACGGTGAACTACAAGGGCGGGCAGCAGAAGATCCTGGTGCCGGAGGATGTGCCGATCGTCAATCTGACGCCGGGGGATCGGAGTTTGCTGAAGGTTGGGGTGAAGATTGTGACGTTCGTGACGCAGAGTGCGGATGGCACGCTGACGGCGCAATCGATTTCTGCGGGTAAGGATGGGGTGACGCCGCCGATGTAAAAGCCCCTCACCCTAGCCCTCCCGAAACGTCGGACCGCCCGGAGGTAGAGGGGACTGATTGGGGGATGCTTGAGAGGTACACCGACCTGAACTTGCTTCAGTGAATCCATAATCGACTCGATATTTCAGGTCGATGTCTGACGCCAGACACTTCGGTCGGCCCCCTCTCCCTCTGGGAGAGGGCTGGGGTGAGGGTAAAGCGGCCACAAAAAAAGGCGACCTTAGTGGGTCGCCTTTTTCATACCAGCCTAAACCTTACTGCCCGCTATAAATCTGATCGAAAACCCCACCATCATTGAAGTGAGTCTTCTGCACCGTACGCCAGTCACCAAAGGTCTTCTCCACCGAGAGGAAATCAACTTTCGGGAAACGATCGGTGTACTTCGCCAACACCGCCGGATCACGCGGACGCAGGTAGTTCGCCGCCGCAATTTCCTGACCTTCCGGCGACCACAGGTACTTCAGGTACTCATCCGCCGCCGCGCGCGAACCTTTCTTGTCGACCACTTTATCGACCACCGATACCGGCGGCTCGGCCTCAGCCGAAACACTCGGGTAGACGACTTCAAACTGATCACGACCAAACTCGCGAGCAATCATTTCCGCTTCGTTTTCGAAGGTCACCAGCACGTCGCCGATCTGGTTGGTCATGAAGGTCGTGGTGGCGGCGCGGCCACCGGTGTCCAGTACCGGCGCTTGCTTGAACAGTTTGCCGACGAAGTCTTTGGCCTTGTTCTCATCGCCACCGTTCTTCAGCACATAACCCCAGGCCGACAGATAGGTGTAGCGGCCGTTACCCGAGGTTTTCGGGTTTGGCACGATCACTTGCACGCCGTCCTTGAGCAGATCCGGCCAGTCTTTCAGGGCTTTCGGGTTGCCTTTGCGCACAATGAACACCGTGGCCGAGGTGAACGGCGCGCTGTTGTTCGGCAGACGCGTGACCCAGTTCTCCGGCACCAGTTTGCCGTTGTCGGCGAGGGCGTTGATGTCGGTGGCCATGTTCATGGTGATGACGTCAGCCGGCAGGCCATCGATCACCGAGCGCGCTTGCTTGCTCGAGCCGCCGAAGGACATCTGCACGGTGATGTTTTCGTTGTGCTCGGCTTGCCAGTGTTTCTGGAACGCAGTGTTGTAGTCCTTGTAGAAATCGCGCATCACGTCGTAGGAAACGTTGAGCAGCGTCGGGGCTGCCTGAGCGATGTTGGCCAAGGCCAGGCCGGCGGCGAGAAGTGAGGCGCCAAAGAGTTTTTTCACTGCGCATTCCTTGTTTTATCTGTGTAGGAGCAGGGGGTGATGTTCAATTGCCACTGACTATAACGGGGTGCGCATAGTCGTTTAAAGATTAAAAAGCTCTTTGCTTATTCCAGTTTCTTGAACAATGCATTGCCGCATCGCGAGCAAAACGCCGCGCCGTGCTCATGGCTGTTTTTCTTGCACACCGGGCAGTCGTGTTGCAGCTGTTCACCGCGCATGGCGTTGGCCAGTTCGGCGGTGAAAATCCCCGTCGGCACGGCGATGATCGAGTAACCGGTGATCATCACCAGCGACGAAATCACCTGGCCCAGCGGGGTCTTCGGCACGATGTCGCCAAAGCCCACGGTGGTCAACGTGACGATCGCCCAATAGATACCTTTGGGAATGCTGGTGAAGCCGTGTTCCGGGCCTTCGATCACGTACATCAAAGTGCCGAACACCGTCACCAAGGTGCAGACGCTGACTAGAAACACAACGATCTTCTGCTTGCTGCCACGCAGCGCCGACATCAAGTAATTGGCTTGCTTGAGGTACGGGCTGAGCTTGAGCACACGGAAAATCCGCAACATGCGGATGATCCGGATAATCAGCAGGTACTGCGCATCGCTGTAATACAGGGCGAGGATGCCGGGCACGATTGCCAGTAAATCCACCAGCCCGTAAAAGCTGAAGGCGTAGCGCAACGGTTTCGGTGAGCAGTACAGACGCAGGATGTACTCGCCGAGAAAGATGATCGTGAAGCCCCACTCGATGTAGGCCAGCACGTCGGCATAGTTCTGGTGAATGCTGTCGATGCTGTCGAGCATCACGATCACCAGACTGGCGAGGATGATCAACAGCAGGATGCCGTCGAAGCGACGCCCGGCGCGGGTGTCGCTCTGAAAAATCATCACGTAAAGCCGTTCGCGCCAACTGTTGCTGCTGTCCATGGATAACGCCTGAATCGAAGATCAGCGCAGCCTAGGTTGATTCTCCCCATGAGCGCAAGGCGCACGCTCGACGATGGCTTTGCCAAGCATCTGGATGCCGGCGCGGATCAGCCAGCCGGCGAGGATGAACGGCGCGGTCAGGGTCGCAAGGCCAACCGCCGCAAACAACGGCGTAACCAGCAACGCGAGGACGATGCCGAGCAGCGGCAGCCACGGTTGTTGGCGTTGCGCGGAGAAGGCGAGGGCGGCGAGCACGGCGTTGTAGCTGCCGAGTCCTGACAGCGCAGCGCTGGTTTCGTGGTGCAGCAGGCTCGAACCGAGGCCGATCGCCGAGGCGAGCATTGCCCAGCAAAACGCCCGGCGATCAGCGATCAACAGACCTATGGCGATCAACGCGCCGGCCAGTGGATGACCGAGGAACATCACCTGACCCAGGCCACGCAGTTCAGCGGCGAGCAGGTTCAGTGTGTTCATTTCGACGTGCGCCATCGGCGCCGATGGTTCGGCAAACAGCAGCAGAACCCAGCTCATCGCCACGAACGGCGAGGTATAGGCCGGGATCGATCGGCTGCTGTACACGTATTTAAGCCACTGCTGCGTGATCATCGCGCTCAGGCCGCCAGCGGCGAGAATCAGCGGTGGCAGCAGCGGCGACCACGGGAAATACAGGCTCAGCAACAGGCCAAGCAAAATGCCGTTGTAGCTGAACAACCCGGCCTGGCGATCAGCCTTGGCGTAGTTGCGCCGTTGCGCCGTGAGCAATCCGGCGACGGCACCGAGCAGCGCACCGGCGAACAGCACAGGTGCGGTCAGCAGGATCGCCAACAGGCACAGCAGGCCGCACAGCGGATGGCGCTGGAGGAATATCTGACTGAAACCGTTGAGCAAAGCCTCGGCCCAGTCGGGGCAGTGGGTGTTGAAATGATTGGCAGGCATGTTGAGAAAATCTGGGCAGCTGATCGTTCCCACGCTCTGCGTGGGAATGCCTCAAAGGACGCTCTGCGTCTGCTCTTGGGACGCAGAGCGTCCCGGGCCGCACTCCCACGCAGAGCGTGGGAACGATCATGGTGGGGGGCTTAAATCAATGTTTCGATCCGCAGCGAGTTGGTCGACCCCGGCTGGCCGAACGGCACGCCGGCAGTGATCAGCAGCGTGTCGCCACGCTCGGCCATGCCTTGGGCCTGGGCGATTTCCAGCGCGGTTGAGCAAACCTCATCGACCTGACGCAGACGATCGTTGACCACCGAATGAATCCCCCACGCCACGCTCAAACGCCGTGCGGTTTGCAGGTTCGGCGTCAAGTTGAGGATCGGCGCTTTCGGCCGTTCCCGCGCTGCACGCAGACTCGAGGTGCCCGATTCGCTGTAGTTGACCAGCACCGCCACCGGCAGCACGTTGCTGATGCGCCGGATCGCGCAGCTGATCGCATCGGAAACGGTTGCTTCGGCTTTCGGCCGGCTAACGTCGAGTTGAGTCTGATAGTCCGGGCCGTTTTCCACTTGGCGAATGATTTTGCTCATCATCTGCACAGCTTCGAGTGGGTATTCGCCGGACGCGGTTTCCGCCGACAGCATCACCGCGTCAGCGCCTTCGGCCACGGCGTTGGCAACGTCCGTCACCTCAGCGCGGGTCGGAGCAGGGGAGAAGCGCATCGATTCCAGCATCTGCGTCGCCACCACCACCGGTTTGCCCAGTTCGCGGCAAGTGGTGATGATGTTTTTCTGAATCTGCGGCACGCTTTCGGCCGGCACTTCGACGCCGAGGTCGCCACGGGCAACCATGATCGCGTCGCTCAATTCAGCGATTTCGCGCAGTTGTTCAACGGCTGACGGCTTCTCGATTTTCGCCATCAGAAAGGCTTTGTCGCCGATCAATGCGCGGGCTTCGATGATGTCCTGTGGGCGCTGCACAAACGACAGCGCGACCCAGTCCACACCCAGTTCCAGGCCGAAGCTCAAATCGCGGCGATCCTTGGCGGTCAGCGGGCTGAGGTCGAGCACCGCTTGCGGCACGTTGACGCCTTTGCGGTCCGACAATTCGCCGCCGTTGAGCACGGTGGTGTCGATCGCGTCGGCGTATTTGGTGACCACGCGCAGACGCAGTTTGCCGTCGTCGAGCAGCAGATCCATGCCGGCTTCCAGCGCGGCAATGATCTCCGGATGCGGCAGGTTTACTCGGCGCTCATCGCCCGGTGTCGCGTCCAGATCCAGACGGAAGGCCTGACCGCGATGCAGTTGCACCTTGCCGTCGGCGAACTTGCCGACGCGCAGTTTCGGCCCCTGCAAGTCCATCAGAATGCCCAGCGGATAGTTGAGCTGACGCTCGACTTCGCGGATCCACTGATAGCGCTTGGCGTGGTCGGCGTGATCGCCGTGGCTGAAGTTCAGGCGGAAGATATTCACCCCGGCCTCGACCAGTTCGCGGATGTCTTCGATGCCATCGACAGCTGGCCCGAGGGTGGCGAGGATTTTGACCTTTTTATCAGGCGTCATGATTTGCAGCTCTCAAGGATCAGAATGGCGCGGAAGTCGTTGACGTTGGTGCGGGTCGGCTCGGTGACGATCAGCGCATCGAGCGCCGCGAAATAGCCGTAGCCGTTGTTGTTATCCAGTTCATCGCTGGCGCTTAAACCGAGGGCGGCGGCGCGGGCGTAGCTGTCCGGGGTCATGATCGCGCCAGCGTTGTCTTCCGAGCCGTCGATGCCGTCGGTGTCACCGGCCAGGGCGTAAACGCCGGGCTGGCCTTTGAGGCTGTCGGTGAGGCTGAGGAGGAATTCGGCGTTGCGTCCGCCACGGCCATTGCCGCGCACGGTCACGGTGGTTTCGCCGCCGGAGAGAATCACGCACGGTGCTGCCAATGGTTGACCGTGATGGATGATCTGGCGGGCGATGCCGGCATGGACTTTCGCCACTTCGCGCGACTCACCTTCGAGGTCGCCGAGGATCAGCGTGCTGAAACCGGCCTGACGGCATTTCACCGCAGCGGCATCCAGCGATTGCTGAGGACGGGCGATCAACTGGAAGTGGCTGCGCGCCAGGCTCGGATCCCCGGGTTTGACGGTTTCCGATTCAGGGCTTTGCAGCCAGTTGCGCACGGAAGCGGGGATCTCGATGCCGTAGCGTTTGATGATCGCCAGCGCTTCAGCGGAAGTGCTTGGGTCGGCCACGGTCGGGCCGGAAGCGATGACCGTGGCGAGGTCGCCCGGTACATCGGAAATCGCGTAGGTATAAACAGTGGCAGGCCAGCAAGCCTTGCCCAGACGCCCACCCTTGATCGCCGAGAGGTGCTTGCGCACGCAGTTCATCTCGCCGATGGTCGCGCCGGATTTGAGCAGGGCTTTGTTGATCGACTGCTTGTCGGCGAGGGTGATGCCTGCGGCCGGCAACGCCAGCAGGGCAGAGCCACCACCGGAGAGCAGGAAGATCACGCGGTCGTCTTCAGTCAGGTTGCTGACCAGTTCGAGCACGCGTTTGGCTACGGCCAGGCCGGCAGCGTCCGGTACCGGATGCGCGGCTTCGACCACTTCGATTTTTTCGCAGGGGGCGCCGTGACCGTAGCGGGTTACAACCAGGCCAGATACTTCACCTTCCCAGCAGCGCTCGACCACTTGCGCCATCGCGGCGGCAGCTTTGCCGGCACCGATGACGATCACCCGGCCGCTGCGATCTGCAGGCAGATGGGCTTCGAGGACCTGGTTCGGATGGGCCGCGTCGATGGCTGTGGCAAACAGCTCGCGCAGCAGTTGTTGCGGATCGACCGACATGGCGGGCTCCCAATCTTATTGTTCTTGGTTTAGTGCTGATGATCGTTCCCACGCTCTGCGTGGGAATGCCTCAATGGACGCTCTGCGTCCGCTTCGGCAGGGACGCGGAGCGTCCCGGGCTGCATTCCCACGCAGAGCGTGGGAACGAGCGACGGGGCAGGGCTTATTTGTTATCGCGAATCGAGAAGTTGGCCATGTGCTCCAGACCCTTGATCAGCGCCGAGTGGTCCCAGTTGCTGCCACCGATCGCTGCGCAGGTGCTGAACACTTGCTGGGCGTTGGCGGTGTTCGGCAGGTTGATGTTCAGTTCCTTGGCGCCTTGCAGGGCCAGGTTCAGGTCCTTCTGGTGCAGGCTGATGCGGAAGCCTGGATCGAAAGTGCCTTTGATCATGCGCTCGCCGTGCACTTCGAGGATCTTCGAAGAGGCGAAACCGCCCATCAGTGCTTCACGCACCTTGGCCGGATCAGCACCGTTTTTCGAAGCGAATAGCAGGGCTTCAGCAACGGCCTGAATGTTCAGGGCGACGATGATCTGGTTGGCGACTTTGGCGGTTTGACCGTCGCCATTGCCACCGACCAGAGTGATGTTCTTGCCCATGGCCTGGAACAGCGGCAGGGCGCGTTCGAAGGCATCCGCGTCACCACCGATCATGATGCTCAGGGTCGCGGCTTTGGCGCCGACTTCACCACCGGAAACCGGTGCGTCGAGGTACTGCGCGCCTTTCTCGTTGATCTTCGCCGCGAAAGCCTTTGTGGCGGTTGGCGAGATCGAGCTCATGTCGATAACGATTTTGCCTTTGCTCAGGCCGGCGGCAACACCGTCGGCGCGGAACAGTACGTCGTCGACCTGTGGGGTATCCGGGACCATGACGATGATGAATTCAGCTTCCTGCGCCACTTCGCGCGGGTTGGCCAGGGCGACGGCGCCAGCGGCGACAAGGTCGGCCGGGGCGGCGTCGTGGTGCGCCGACAGGAACAGGCTGTGACCGGCTTTCTGCAGGTTCGAAGCCATTGGGTGGCCCATGATGCCGGTGCCGATAAATCCGATTTTAGCCATGAGAAAATCCTCTTGTTTTTATAAACAGCCGTAGGAGCTGCCGAAGGCTCGGGCCGCGTTCGGACGATCTTTTGATCTTGATCTGTAAAAACAAGATCAAAAGATCGCAGCCTTCGGCAGTTCCTACAGGGTCATGTGTTCGTTCAGATTGCGTTGTGGGTTTTCAGCCAGCCGAGGCCTGCTTCGGTGGTGGTCAGCGGCTTGTATTCGCAACCCACCCAACCCTGATAACCGATGCGATCAAGGTGTTCGAACAGGAAGCGGTAGTTGATTTCACCAGTGCCGGGTTCGTTGCGGCCCGGGTTGTCCGCGAGCTGCACATGGTTGATCTCGCCCAGATGCGATTGCAGGGTGCGGGCCAGATCGCCTTCCATGATTTGCATGTGATAGATGTCGTATTGCAGGAACAGGTTGGCGCTGCCGACCTGCTCGCGAATCGACAGGGCTTGCGCCGTGTTGTTCAGGTAGAAACCCGGGATGTCGCGGGTGTTGATCGCTTCCATCACCAGTTTGATGCCCGCTGCCTGCAGCTTGTCGGCGGCGTATTTCAGGTTGGCGACGAAGGTCTTTTCTACCGTGGCATCGTCAACGCCTTGTGGACGAATACCGGCCAGGCAGTTGATCTGGGTGTTGCCCAGCACTTGCGCATAGGCAATCGCCAGATCGACACCGGCGCGGAACTCTTCGACCCGATCCGGCAGGCACGCGATACCGCGCTCGCCCTTGGCCCAGTCACCGGCCGGCAGGTTGAACAGCACTTGAGTCAGACCGTTGGCGTCGAGCCTGGCCTTGATTTCGGCAGAGCTGAAGTCGTACGGGAACAGGTACTCGACACCGCTGAAACCAGCCTTGGCGGCGGCGTCGAAACGGGCAAGGAAATCCTGTTCGGTGAACAGCATGGACAGGTTGGCTGCGAAACGCGGCATGGTGGTCTCCTAAAAACGGATGTGACACGGTGGGTCAGATTGTTCGCGATCAGTCCCCTCTCCTGGGGGAGAGGGTTAGGGTGAGGGGGACCCTGAGTCTGATCCGAATTTTGCGAGCACCGCAAAACCTTTCCCTCACCCCAGCCCTCCCGAAACGTCGGACCGCCCGGAGGGAGAGGGGGCTAGCTACGTTCAATCAAGCAGCGAAATCGCCGTTGGCGCATCGTTGCCGACCAGCGCCAGGTCTTCGAATTCGTTGACGGCGTTGATCTCGGTGCCCATGGAGATGTTGGTCACACGCTCCAGAATGATCTCGACGATCACCGGCACCTTGAACTCTTCGATCATCTGTTCGGCCTTGCGCAGGGCAGGGGCGATTTCCGACGGTTCGAACACACGCAGCGCCTTACAGCCGAGGCCTTCAGCCACTGCGACGTGGTCAACACCGTAACCGTTGAGTTCCGGCGCGTTCAGGTTATCGAAGGACAGCTGCACGCAGTAGTCCATTTCGAACCCGCGCTGGGCCTGACGGATCAGACCCAGGTACGAGTTGTTCACCACGACGTGGATGTACGGCAGTTTGAACTGAGCGCCGACCGCCAGTTCTTCGATCATGAACTGGAAGTCATAGTCCCCCGACAGGGCCACGACTTTCCGGCTCGGATCGGCCTTGACCACGCCCAGCGCTGCCGGAATGGTCCAGCCCAACGGGCCGGCCTGGCCGCAGTTGATCCAGTGACGCGGCTTGTAGACGTGCAGGAACTGCGCGCCGGCAATCTGCGACAGACCAATGGTGCTGACGTAGCAGGTGTCCTTGCCGAACACCTGGTTCATTTCTTCGTAAACGCGTTGCGGTTTTACCGGCACGTTGTCGAAGTGGGTCTTGCGATGCAGGCTGGCTTTGCGCTGCTGGCAGTCTTGCAGCCAGGCACTGCGGTTTTTCAGCTTGCCGGCGGCTTGCCATTCACGGGCCACTTCGATGAACACGGTCAGCGCAGCAGCGGCGTCGGAAACGATGCCCAGATCCGGGGTGAACACACGACCGATCTGCGTGCCTTCGATGTCGACGTGAATGAACTTGCGACCTTCGGTGTAAACGTCAACCGAACCGGTGTGACGGTTAGCCCAACGGTTACCGATCCCCAACACCACGTCGGATTTCAGCATGGTGGCGTTGCCGTAACGATGCGACGTCTGCAGACCGACCATGCCGACCATCAACGGGTGATCGTCCGGGATGGTGCCCCAGCCCATCAGGGTCGGGATCACCGGAATACCGGTCAGTTCAGCGAATTCAACCAGCAGATCGCTGGCGTCGGCGTTGATGATGCCGCCACCGGCAACCAACAGTGGGCGCTCAGCCTGATCAAGCAAAGCCAAAGCTTTTTCAACCTGAACGCGGGTCGCGGTCGGCTTGGCCAATGGCAGCGGCTGGTAGGCGTCGATGTCGAATTCGATTTCGGCCATCTGCACGTCGAACGGCAGGTCGATCAGCACCGGGCCTGGACGGCCGGAACGCATTTCGAAGAAGGCTTTCTGGAACGCGTAAGGCACTTGGCCCGGTTCCAGAACAGTCGTTGCCCACTTGGTCACTGGCTTGACGATGCTGGTGATGTCGACAGCCTGGAAGTCTTCCTTGTGCATACGGGCGCGGGGTGCCTGGCCGGTAATGCAGAGGATTGGAATCGAGTCGGCCGAGGCGCTGTAGAGCCCGGTGACCATGTCGGTACCGGCAGGACCGGAAGTACCGATGCACACGCCGATGTTGCCGGCCTTGGTGCGGGTGTAGCCCTCGGCCATGTGCGAGGCGCCTTCAACGTGGCGAGCAAGGACGTGATCGATGCCACCGACTTTCTGCAAGGCGGAGTACAGCGGGTTGATGGCAGCGCCCGGGATGCCAAAAGCGGTATCAACCCCTTCACGGCGCATCACCAGAACGGCGGCTTCGATTGCTCTCATTTTGCTCATGGTTTTGTGCCTCTTTACGTTTTGTAATTGTATACAAGTGGCTTTGCGCAGAGTGTATTCACGGCGGACGGCGCAGGTCAATCCATTTTCTCAAGCGCCTGTTTCATTCGTCGGAAGCCTGCCTGAGTGTGGCTTTTCGTCGCATGTGGCGCTTTTCGAGAATTATTGTATACAAAAAAATAACTCATTGTGTTCTATTTGTTGCATCGGCCTGCGGCAGAAAACCGCAGGCCCACGACTTTCCCTATAACAAAATGAGGACGGCACCATGAGCGCTTTAACCTTGAAAGTCGCAGTCAACCTGGTCAATCAGGCCATCAATGCAGGGCGCGGCATCAACGCCGCGCCGCTGACCATCGCGGTACTCGATACCGGCGGCCACCTGATCACCTTGCAACGCGAAGACGGCGCCAGCCTGCTGCGCCCGAACATCGCCATCGGCAAAGCCTGGGGCGCCATCGCCCTGGGCAAAGGCTCACGCCTGCTGGCACTGGATGCACAACAACGCCCGGCGTTTATTGCCGCGCTGAACAGCATGGGCCAGGGCAGCGTCGTGCCGGCACCGGGTGGTGTGTTGATTCGGGATCAGGCGGGGAACGTGCTGGGCGCGATCGGGATTAGCGGGGATTTGTCGGACATTGATGAGCAGGTGGCGATTAAAGCTGTGGAGGCGCTGGAGTTGCGGGCGGATGCGGGGGTGGCTGCTTGAATCTGCGTTGATTGAATAACCGCTATCGCGAGCAGGCTCACTCCTACAGGAATTTTTGTTCAGACACAAAATGTATGAACACCCCAGATCCCCTGTAGGAGTGAGCCTGCTCGCGATCGCTATCTACCAGACACATCCAGCCAACAGTTGACCGCTCCATTTGTCTTTCCCGGTACTAGCCTTTTCATGACCTGATCACAGAGGGCAAAGGAATGCCGGATCTACCTGCAGCACATAAATTGCGAGTCGGGCGCTATACCGAAGTCAGTCGAATCTACCTGTTAACCAGCACCACTTATCAACGAAGGCCGATCTTCACGAATTTTGCTTTGGGCAAACTGGTCGCTGATCAATTCCGGCACGCGCAAGATTCAGGGCTGGTAAGTTCACTAGCCTGGGTAGTGATGCCAGATCATTTCCATTGGTTGATTGAATTGCGACGAGGTTCATTGAGTGAGGTGATGCAAAAAACCAAATCGCTGAGTACCAAGGCTGTCAGGCAAGCTTCCGGTGGAAACAGCGTTCTCTGGCAGAGAGGGTTTCATGACCGCGCGCTGAGACGGGAAGAAGACCTGTTGAAGATGGCGCGTTATGTCGTGGCCAACCCGTTGCGGGCCGGGCTGGTGGAGAAGCTTGGCGACTATCCGCTGTGGGATGCTATTTGGGTTTGAGCTGAAACCGAGTTGCCTCGATCGCGAGCAGGCTCACTCCTACAGGGGAACGCATTCCAAATGTAGGAGCGAGCCTACTCGCGATGGCGTCTCCACGGTGTTTCAGTCCGGCTCACACCCCTTCAACACCAACCGGATAATCGTCTGTGCCGCCGCTTCATAATCCGCCTCGTCCAGCTTGTCCTTGCCGGTCACCGCAGAAATCTGCCAGTCGAAGTCGGCGTAGGTCTGGGTCGCGGCCCAGATGCTGAACATCAGGTGATTAGGGTCGATCGGGGCGATCTGGCCGCGGTCGATCCAGCTCTGGATGCAGTCGATGTTGTGCTTGGCCTGGCCGTTGAGTTGCTCGACCAGATCGGCGCTCAAATGTGGCGCACCGTGCATGATTTCGCTGGCAAATACTTTCGAGGCGAAGGGCAGGTCGCGGGAGATGCGGATCTTCGAGCGGATGTAGCCACTCAGCACTTCGCTCGGTACGCCGTCCGGATTGAACGGGGTCGAGGCCTGCAAAATCGGCACGATGATGCTTTCCAATACCTCGCGGTAAAGGTTTTCCTTGGACTTGAAGTAGTAGTAGACGTTGGGCTTGGGCAATCCCGCCTTGGCGGCGATGTCGCTGGTTTTGGTCGCAGCGAAGCCCTTGTCGGCAAACTCCTCACTGGCGGCACGCAGGATCAGTTCTTTGTTGCGCTCGCGGATTGTGCTCATAAACCCGGTGGTTCCTTGCCTGTTCTGGCGGTTGCGCATGGTAGCACCGGCCTCGCGCGACGCTCAAGAATGCCCCGCGTGGTCTAAGGTCGCGTTATGCTTCGCAACATTCATACATAAAAGGAAACAGGATTCATGGCAGGAAGCAGTTTGCTGGTGCTGATCGACGATATTGCCACCGTGCTGGACGACGTGGCGTTGATGACCAAAATGGCTGCCAAGAAGACCGCCGGGGTGCTCGGCGATGATCTGGCGCTCAACGCCCAGCAGGTCTCCGGCGTGCGTGCCGAGCGGGAAATCCCGGTGGTCTGGGCCGTGGCCAAAGGTTCTTTCGTCAACAAATTGATCCTCGTGCCGTCGGCGCTGGCGATCAGTGCGTTCGTACCGTGGCTGGTAACACCGTTGTTGATGGTGGGTGGTGCGTATCTGTGTTTCGAAGGTTTCGAGAAGCTTGCGCACAAGTTTCTGCACAGCAAGGCTGAAGACGAGGCCGAACATGCGCAACTGACTGAGGCGGTAGCTGATCCGGCGACCGATCTGGTGGCGTACGAAAAGGACAAGATCAAAGGCGCGATTCGCACTGACTTTATCCTTTCGGCAGAGATTATCGCCATCACTCTGGGCACCGTGGCAACGGCCTCGCTGACTCAGCAAGTGATCGTGATGTCCGGCATTGCGATTGTGATGACGGTGGGCGTTTATGGCCTGGTGGCGGGCATCGTCAAACTCGACGATCTCGGCCTGTGGCTGACGCAGAAACCTGGGCAGTTTGCCAAGAAAGTCGGCAGCGCCATCCTGAGTGCGGCGCCGTACATGATGAAAACCTTGTCGGTGGTCGGTACGGCGGCGATGTTCCTGGTCGGCGGCGGCATCCTCACCCATGGCGTGCCGGTAGTGCATGACTGGATTGAAGGCGTTGGTGCGGCAGCCGGTAGTGCCGGGTTTGCGGTGCCGATGTTGCTTAATGGTGTGGCGGGGATCATCGCTGGCGCGGTGGTGCTGGCGGTGGTTGCCGTTGTCGGCAAGATCTGGAAAGCTCTGAAAAACTAATCAACAACACATAACCTTTGTAGGAGTGTTGTGCCATTGAAAAAGGGCCATTCGACTCGCATCGAATGGCCCTTTTTTGTACCTGCCAAAAACTATTCGGCGATCTGCAACTTGCGCGCTTCGGTGTACACGTAACGCACCTTCTCGTACTCGAACGGCGAGTTCATCTGGCCGTAACGGAAGCTGGTCTGATAACGCTTGTCGACTGCACGCAACGCCCAGACTTCCGGATGGTTGGAGCTGACTTCCGAGACGTTGAGGAAGTTGATCGCCGATTCGGCGGTGTAATCCACGGCAAGACCGGCAGTGTCACGGATGTTCGACGGTCCGAAGATCGGCAGCACGAAGTAGGCGCCGCCCGGTACACCGTAGAAGCCCAGGGTCTGACCGAAGTCTTCGCTCTGGCGCGGCAGGCCCATGGCAGTAGCCGGGTCCCACAGACCGGCGATGCCGATGGTGGTGTTGAGCAGCAGGCGCGCGGTGGTTTCCATCGAGCGCTGGCCTTTGAACTGCAACAGGCTGTTGACCAGATTCGGCACGTCACCGAGGTTGTTGAAGAAGTTGCTTACGCCTGTGCGCACGAAGCTCGGCGTGATGTAGCGATAGCCATCGACCACCGGCAGGAACACCCATTGGTCGAAGCGATAGTTAAAGTGGTAAACCCGGCGGTTCCACGACTCCAACGGATCGTAGACGTTCAGCGCGTTGAGCGTCGAACGCTCAAATTCACGCTGATCCAGCCCCGGGTTGAACTTGAGTTTGGACAGCGGTTCCTTGAAGCCGTCGCTGTCGACGACGACCGGTGCGTTGGCTTTACTGTTGTCGGCCTGGGCCACGCCTGCGCAGAGGAGCGCTGCCATCAGCAGGAGATATTTAGCCACGGAAGAACTCCAGCATGGCGTCGCTGTTGACGCGGTAGTTAAGGTTGCCGCAATGGCCGCCGAGTGGATAAACGGTCAGTCGATCACCGAAGGTCTTGCGCAGGAAACCGAGGTCGCCCGGACCGAGGATCACGTCATCGGCGTTGTGCATCACGGCGATTTTCGGGCTGTCGTGCAGGTAATCCTTGAGCGCATACAGGCTCACCTGATCGATCAGTTGCAGCAGGCTGCCGCCGTCGGTGCGTGCACGCCACATCGGAATGACCTGTTCGGTCAGGTAGCAGTCGAAGTCGCACTGCAACGCACGCTTGAGGAACGGCGTGAGGCTGGTGCCTTCGGTGATCGGGAATTTCGGCGGGGTGATCAGGCCGCGACGGTTGATCAGGTCCGAGGTAAAGGCAATGTCGGCTGCCGAGAAACGGAACGAGGTGCCAATCAACATCGCCATCTGTTCGTTGGTCAGGTGCTGCTTGGACTGCTGGAAGTCGTAAAGCAGCGCGTCATTGAGGTCGATGTAGCCTTTCTGCTGGAAGTAGCGGGTCAGCTTGGACAGCACCAGCTCGTAGAATGTGGTGCTGGTGTTGATGCCTTTCACCTCGGTTTGCACGAGCTTGTCGAGGTTGGTCACCGAGGTGTAGAGGTTGACCGGCGGATTGAGCAGCAGGACTTTCTTGAAATTGAAGCTGCGGCGCGTCTCGTCCAGATGCGCAACGAAAGCAGCATCGAGGGCGCCGAGGCTGTAACCGGTCAGGTAGTACTCGGTCACCGGCAGTTTCGGGTTTTGCGCGCGCACGGCTTGCATCACCCGGTACATGTCTTCGGCATCTTCCTTGGTCACGCCCGGGGTGGCGAAGCGTGAGGCGGCGCTGATGAAGTCGAAACTGGTCGGCGACGACAACTGCACGACGTGGTAGCCGGCCTTGTAGTAGAGCTTTTTCAGGTATTCGTTGAGCGTGCTGTCATAACGTGCGCCGGTGCCGGCAATCAGAAAGATCAGCGGGGCCGGTTTGTCCTGGGTGGCGATGCGGTAGGTGAGCTTTTTCACCGCCCAGAAGTTGTCCGGCAGGATGAACTCTCGCTCCGGGCGCAAGGTCAGGCTGCGGTCCGACTGATTGATGTCGTCGTCCAGCGGCAATTCCGGGCGCAAGTCCGGCGGCGTCGTGGCGATGGTCGCCTCGAACGGGTTGGTCAGGGGGTAGCCATAACTGGCGGCGTCGATATCCACCGCCAGTGCGGACGCACTCAAAATAAGGCCGCTGAACAGCGCGGCGAAGCGCAAGGAACGGAGCATGACTAGATCCCTTAGAGGAAGGTGCCGAATGAAGTTCGCAGGCTATGACCACCGGGGTTGCGCCAAAGTGCCATGCTGCGGCACCAAACAGGCAGAATTCGGAGTAATAGTAGCTGGACGATACACTTTGCACGCCCTGAATGAACAGTTAACAGTTGTTAGTTCTTGCACACGGCTGGCGGCAGATTAAGCTGGCCGCCGATTTCCGAAGATTGGAGTGTTTCATGTCCCGCCGTTTGCCCGTGATTTTACTGCTCGTTCTGTTGCCGTTGTGGCTGGCCGCCAGTTATGGCGCGCGTTATGGCTTTATGGAAGACGGCAAGTGGGTGGGCATCTGCGTCGACGAGGCCAGTCGCTGGGAATGTCAGGTGCGGTCGAACCTTGGCTTGATGATTCACTTCAAGGTGTTGGGCTGGACGGCGCTGGGTGCGGCGTTGATCGGTTTTGTCTTGCCGGGGCGGGCAGGGTGGTGGCTGGCGGTGCTGGCGCTGGTGTTTGGGATGCCGGCACTGGCGTTGTACAACACCACGTTGGCAGTGTTTGCGCTGGTGATTGCCGGGTTGCGGTTGGTCCGCGAGTCCCGTAGCGCCTGACAGTCAGTCATCGCTGGCAAGCCAGCTCCCACAGGTTTTTGTGTCGTACACACATGTTGTGTTCAATCAATATCCTGTGGGAGCTGGCTTGCCAGCGATGAGGGCTTGGAAGGCGCTAAAGATCAGGCCTTGCGAACGCGGAGGCAGCGCCACAACGCAGCGACCATCAGAGCGCTGACCAACGCCCAACCCCACGCCTGCTGATTCTGCAAACCTTCCTGATACAGCTGCGGCGCAATCCCCGCGCCGACAATGAAGGTCAGCAAGGCAATTTCACGACGCGGCACGCTGACCGGCCGGCACAGATAAACCAGCGCCGGCAGCACAAACGCCATGCTTGCAAAGCTGCGATAACGCGGATCAAACACCATCTCCAGCATCATCACCGCTGCGGCAAAGCCTGCTGCCGCGACCAGCCAGCCGGCGCGCCGCTCCAGCAGATTGAACACCCGCTCACGCCAGCCAGTTCGCGCGCTCAGCGTCAGTGCCGCGTGTGCCAGTACCAACAGATTCAGCGCCGTCAGCAAACCGACCCACAGCCACTCACTGGTGAACCGCGTGGTCACCCGCGCCAGATCACCCCAGGCGCCAATCGAGCAAGCGGCGAGGGCGCCCAGCAGCGGCAACACCAGCGCCGAGCGCGTGGTACGAACGCGACCGCCAAGGATCAGCGTGCCAAGGAAAATCAACCCGCCGACCGCCAGCCATTCTTTCCAGAACGGTACATTCGTCACCGGTCCGGCGAGTACGCCTTTGTCCTGACGATCAGCATCGAACAGTCCCCAGTAACCGCCCACCGCGCCTTCACTGCCGCGCTTCCATGGCTGGTCAAACGCTTCGATCAGGTTGTAATGCCAGCCTTCTTTCTCGGCCATTGCGACAAAACCACGAATGAACCTGGCCTCGTTGACCCGGCTCGGCAGGGCGGTCTCGCGCTGGCGGCCTTCGCTCGGCCAGCCGGTTTCGCCAATCATCACGTCTTTCGGCGCGAATTTATTGCCGAACACCTGACGCACATCCGCGACATGTTGCAGGGCGACGTCAATGTTCGACGGATCATCCTCCCAGTACGGCAGCAAGTGGATGGTCAGGAAATCCACCGCCGGTGCGATTTCCGGATGCTTGAGCCAGAACTCCCAGACATCGGCATAGGTGACCGGTTGCTTGACCTGGCCCTTCACCTTGTTGATCAACCGGGCAAGTTGCGCGCCAGTGACTTCCTTGCGCAGCAGCGCTTCGTTGCCGACGATCACCGCGCTGACCACGTCCGGGTTGGCGTTGGCTGATTTGATCAGCAGGTCGACTTCTTTCTCGGTGTCTACCGGGTTGCTGTTGACCCACGCGCCGATCATCAATTTCAAGCCGTGTTTGCGCGCCAGATCCGGCAGCGCCTCGAGGCCGGTCATCGAATAGGTGCGAATGCACTCAAAACGTGTCGCCAGCAGCGCGAGGTCAGCGTCCATGCGCTCGGGGCGCAGCTTGAACGGCACGTCGAACGGCGACTGGTCTTTATCGAACGGGGTGTAGGAGGCGCATTGCAATTTATGCGTCGGCGTAGCGGCGTCCGGCAGGATCACCGGTTGGCCGAGGCCGTACCAGAAGCCAGCGAGTGCAAACAGCCCCAGCAGGCAGGCGAAGAGATAAGGCAGAAAAGGGAAGCGGGAGGTCGCGGACATGGTCAGGCCGAGTGGCTGCAAAGCGACGCATGTTACCTGCATTTATAGAGGGGTTGGTGGCTCGCATGATTTTGACATGCAAAGTTCGGGCGGATTGTCTGGCGCCAAATATTCAGACGTCATTAATGGCCTTGTGATGTCGTTTCTCGTTGTCTTGAGGTCGCTGGCAGAGCAGGTCGACTGCCGCCTGAGGTTGATGATCAAGCCATCAGTGCTCCGCTGATGTTCTAACGAGTTTGCGGTCAGGCGTGATGGGGGCGCCGTGCACCATAACAATACGTTGACGCCGCCCGTCATCCGTCGGGCGCAGCATTTCGGGGAAGTAACGATGAAGATGCGACGACTTTTAGGCGCAAGTGCTGCTCTGGTGCTTGCGATGAGTTCCACTTTCGCCAGCGCAGAAAAACAGACCCTGAACATCGGTTACGTTGACGGCTGGTCCGACAGCGTCGCGACCACCCACGTGGCGGCCGAAGTGATCAAGCAGAAACTCGGCTACGACGTGAAACTGCAAGCCGTCGCCACCGGGATCATGTGGCAGGGCGTAGCCACCGGCAAACTCGACGCCATGCTCTCGGCCTGGCTGCCAGTGACCCACGGTGAATACTGGACGAAGAACAAGGATCAGGTCGTCGATTACGGCCCGAACTTCAAGGATGCGAAAATCGGCCTGATCGTGCCGGAGTATGTGAAAGCCAAGTCGATCGAAGACCTGAAAACCGATGACACCTTCAAAAATCGCATCGTCGGCATCGACGCCGGTTCAGGCGTCATGCTCAAGACCGATCAGGCGATCAAGGATTACGGCCTCGACAAATACAGCCTCAAAGCCAGTTCCGGCGCCGGCATGATTGCCGAGCTGACCCGTGCCGAGAAGAAAAACGAATCCATCGCCGTCACCGGTTGGGTGCCGCACTGGATGTTCGCCAAGTGGAAACTGCGCTTCCTCGATGACCCGAAAGGCGTGTACGGCGCAGCTGAAACCGTAAACAGCATCGGCAGCAAAGAACTCGCGACCAAAGCACCGGAAGTGGCCAAGTTCCTGAAGAACTTCCAGTGGGCGTCGAAAGACGAAATCGGCGAAGTCATGCTGGCGATTCAGGACGGTGCCAAGCCTGATGCCGCGGCGAAAGACTGGGTCGCCAAACACCCGGATCGCGTGGCTGACTGGACCAAATAACCGCCACACCGCTGTACCCCTGTAGGAGTGAGCCTGCTCGCGATAGCGTCCTGTCAGTTGATGAAAATGTCGACTGATACGACGCCATCGCGAGCAGGCTCACTCCTACAGTTGTTTTGCGTGTACCGGAAATTGGCAAAAGTGTCATGGCGTTCTACTACTAAGGTCGTCTGTTACCGCTCCCGCAGCCGCATACATTAGCTATGTTCCAACAATAATCTGTGCTGCGAGGATAAAAACAATGAACGACAGCATTTACCTCTCGATTCAAAACAGTCCCCGATTCAAGGAGCTGGTGCGAAAAAGGGAAAAGTTCGCCTGGATACTCTCGGCGATCATGCTCGGGCTTTACTCTGGCTTCATCCTGTTGATCGCTTACGGGCCGCATATTCTGGGCGCGAAACTCAGTCCGGAATCCTCGATTACCTGGGGAATTCCAATCGGTGTCGGACTCATTCTTTCCGCATTCATCCTCACCGCTATCTACGTGCGCCGCGCCAATGGCGAGTTTGACGACCTGAACAATGCGATTCTCAAGGAGGCTCAGCAATGATCCGGCGTCTACTGGCTTTATTGAGTGTTGCGGCTTTTGCGCCGAGTGTCTGGGCGGCTGACGCATTGACGGGGGAGGTGGCCAAACAGCCGCTGAACATTCCTGCGATCCTGATGTTCGTCGCGTTCGTTGGCGCGACCTTATACATCACCTACTGGGCCTCGAAGAAAAACAACTCGGCGGCCGACTACTATGCGGCGGGCGGCAAGATCACCGGTTTCCAGAATGGTCTGGCAATTGCCGGTGACTACATGTCGGCGGCCTCCTTCCTGGGGATTTCCGCGCTGGTATTCACCTCCGGCTACGATGGCCTGATCTACTCGATCGGCTTCCTGGTGGGCTGGCCGATCATTCTGTTCCTGATCGCCGAGCGTCTGCGTAACCTGGGTAAATACACTTTTGCCGACGTGGCGTCCTACCGCCTCGGGCAAACCCAGATCCGCACCCTGTCTGCCTGCGGTTCGCTGGTGGTGGTGGCGTTCTACCTGATCGCGCAAATGGTCGGTGCCGGCAAGTTGATCCAGCTGTTGTTCGGTCTGGACTACCACGTCGCGGTGATTCTGGTCGGTGTACTGATGTGCATGTACGTGCTGTTCGGCGGCATGCTGGCGACCACCTGGGTACAGATCATCAAGGCTGTGCTGTTGCTGTCCGGTGCCTCGTTCATGGCGCTGATGGTGATGAAGCACGTAGGCTTCGACTTCAACACGCTGTTCTCCGAAGCGATCAAGGTTCACGCCAAAGGCGAAGCGATCATGAGCCCGGGCGGTCTGGTCAAGGATCCGATTTCGGCGTTCTCGCTGGGTCTGGCGCTGATGTTCGGTACGGCTGGTCTGCCACACATTCTGATGCGCTTCTTCACCGTGAGTGACGCAAAAGAAGCCCGCAAGAGCGTGCTCTACGCAACCGGTTTCATTGGCTACTTCTACATCCTGACCTTCATTATCGGCTTCGGCGCGATCCTGCTGGTCAGCACTAACCCGGCCTTCAAAGATGCTGCTGGCGCGCTGTTGGGCGGCAACAACATGGCGGCGGTGCACCTGGCCAACGCGGTCGGCGGCAGTATCTTCCTCGGCTTTATCTCGGCGGTGGCGTTCGCGACCATTCTGGCGGTAGTGGCAGGCCTGACCCTGGCCGGTGCTTCGGCGGTTTCTCACGACCTGTACGCCAGTGTGATCAAGAAGGGCAAGGCGAACGAGAAGGACGAGATTCGTGTCTCGAAGATCACCACCATTGCCTTGGCGGTGCTGGCGATTGGCTTGGGCATCTTGTTCGAAAGTCAGAACATTGCGTTCATGGTGGGCCTGGCGTTCTCGATCGCTGCCAGCTGTAACTTCCCGGTGCTGTTGCTTTCGATGTACTGGAAGAAGCTGACCACTCGTGGGGCGATGATTGGCGGCTGGTTGGGTCTGGTGAGTGCGGTTGGCCTGATGATCCTTGGCCCGACCATCTGGGTGCAGATTCTGCATCATGAGAAGGCGATCTTCCCTTACGAATACCCGGCGTTGTTCTCGATGATCATTGCCTTTGTGGGGATCTGGTTCTTCTCGATTACTGACAAGTCGGCGGCTGCGGACAATGAGCGGGCGTTGTTCTTCCCGCAGTTTGTGCGTTCGCAGACGGGGTTGGGGGCGAGTGGGGCGGTTTCGCATTGATGGTTTGATGGTTTTGTAATGTTGTGCTGAATGCCCCGGTTGAGAGATCGGGGCATTTTTTGTGGGCGGTTATCGGACTTTGGTGTGTTTTTTATTGGGTGTATATCCGTTGCTGCGGTAACGGCTGATTAGGGTTTCGCCCTTACGGCGACTCACTTTTTTTCAAACGCCAAAAAAAGTAAGCAAAAAACGCTTGCTCCTACGTCCGGCCCGCTCGCTGGGGCTCGGGGTTCCTTCGCTGCGGGATCGATCCGGGCGCAGCGCCTACGGTTTGCTTCGCTGCACCTCCTCTCGCTGTGTTTGGCTTCGCCAAACGGTCGCTGCGCTCCCACGCCCGGATCAATCCCTCCACTCAGCCTTCCGACGTCGCTTACAGATCAAGAGCTGCAGCCGAGCTAACGCTCATCCTGTTGAGTGGTGAAGAGCGTGTGTTCGGCTTTGGTTCGGTGGTGGATTTGCCCCTCATCGGAACACCGCCCGCCCAGCCCTCTCCCGAGGGAGAGGGAGCCGATTTGTGAGCTTTTCAGAATCTGAGTTCAACGCGGTTGCAGTGGTCAACTAATTCCGGACACCTCGATAGGTGGTTTTGACGCCATCGCTCGCTCATAAACGGTCGGTGGCAGATATCCCAGTTTCGAGTGCAGCCGTTCGTTGTTGTAAAACCCAACGATGTATTCGGTAATGTCGCGGATCGCTTCAGCGTGGTTCGCGTAGTCACGTCGCCATACCCGCTCCATTTTCAAACTCAAAAAGAAGCGCTCCATCACTGCGTTGTCCCAGCAATTACCTTTACGGCTCATGCTCTGCTGCATGTCGTTTCTTGCCAGTAATTCTCTGTAAGC